>CAMPKM010000070.1 GCA_946887155.1 uncultured Gemmatimonadota bacterium | reverse complement strand
GCGGTGGCTGGAAGCTCGGGTAGGCCCAGGCCTGTGCCTCGGCGATGGCAGGAATGGTGAGGGAGAGTAGAAGCGCGGCGATGGGAATCCGATTCATTGGGCAATGGTCTGGAGGTCAAAATCGCTCGTCAGACGAGCACTCGCGTGGTGTTAAGGAAAGGTATGATACCCGCGAGTGGAGACAACAATTGAGCCAAATGCCGCGCCGGGCTCAGCGCTTTTGGCTACACGCATTACAGCGGCGGGGGCGCAGGGGCTACCGCGGTTGTTTTCACCGCCAAGCACGCCGAGAACGCCAAGGTTGCGCGACCCAGGTGACGGCGAGGTGACGCTTTGGATTTACTCGTCGGGAACAACGTCATCGTTGAGCTCAAGGCGGTGGACAAACTTCAGCGCGTGCATGAGGCGCAGCTGCTGTCCTATTTGAAGCTGAGCGGAGTAAGCGTCGGCTTGCTCATCAATTTCTGCGTGCCCCAGCTTCGGCTTGGCATCCGACGTCTGGTGAACAATTACATCGACCCTCGCCACTCGAGAAAGCGAGACGAGACCTGATGACGTGACCTCGGCGTCTCTTGGCGTCCTTGGCGGTTTGTCTTCTCGAAGCCTCCAACGCGCGCGACTGTAAACACAGCTTGCAGGCAGTGGGGCCAGACGGCCGCGGGACAAACTCATGGCTTGCCACGGACGGTACAAATCTGCCCGGCATCACTCGTCCATCCACTCGGACAGCGAACAAATAAAAAACGGCGGCGTCTTTCGACGCCGCCGTTTTTCGACAATCTGGAGTTCTTTACCGCGGATGCTTGTCGACGATGAAGACCAGTGTCGGCGCGTCGCTGCTGGTCGCGAGGCTGCCCGCCACCGAGGGCGGGAACAGATACGCGGTCACTACGCTACCGGCCTGGTTGGAACCACCAACCGTGGTGAGGTTGGCGAGCGGATCACCGGCGATTCCAACCGGAGCCTGTCGTCCGTTACCGGACACGAGTTCCGATCCGCCGCCTGCCGCTTGTACCCGGAACCAGGCGTCGCCGGTTGCGCGCGTGACATAAGCCGACGCGCCGAGGTACGGCACGTTACTGAACGTCGCAGCCGGAACTGCGTCACCGCTGGCAGAGGTGACTCCGACGTCAACGGCCGACATGCCCGCGCCAAGGTTCACGACACGGAACGCCACGTTACCGGCGGCATCCGGAATCGGATCCTCGAAGACCTGGATCGTCAACGCCGGCGTCTGGCCAGCACGCGAGAACCCAGTGGCGACAATCGTGTAGTACTTGCCCGCCTCGAAGGTTGGCGTCTCTTCGCCTAGCACCTGCGTCGTGTGGCGCAGGTACAGGCTGTCACCACCCCAGTTCGTGAAGACTCTCAGGTGGCGAGCACCTGGCGCCGTCCCCTGGTACGGGGTGAACTGGCGGTAGCGAAGCTGAAGTGCAAAGGGCGAATACTCGAGCAGGTCGATGAACCGGAAATCGGCCGACACAGTATCCGGAATTGCATTGATGAAACGGGTATACGCGAGCGGGACTGCAGGCGCCAGGAAAGGACCATCGTCCTTTTCGCAGGCCGAAGCCAGAAGAGCGCCAACAAGCACCAGCCCGAGACGGGAAACTCTCATTCGCACACTTGCCTCCACGGGTAGTCCGTCAGGAAGCCCACTGTTATGCGGCTAGGGCCACCAGCCGCGCGATGTAACTGGACCCGGCGGATCTTCCTCGCCGTTGTCCTGTGAACCAAAACCAAGAAGATCAAACTGACTGGTGAACAGCACCAGACCTCCAACTGCAGCACCAGCCACCAGGTACGTCCGAACCAGATTCAACGACCGGGTCTGCACCCGGCTCGCATAACTGCGATCGAACGTAACGCTTTCACCACTCCATCTCGCCGTCGGGCCGCCCACAATCGAAGCGACCCGCCAGACGTTCATCTCGATGCTCGCTGAATCGGCCCGGGTGAGCGTGCCTTCGAGACGCAGCACACCCGACCCGATTCTGTCGCTGAGTTCCGCCCTGCCCTTGTCGGAGATGTCGACCGCGATGTGTTCACCGGCCTGGACCCCCGCCGAGGTGTCCAGCGGCGCGTACTGATAACAGCCAGACGCCGCTGGAACGACCCCAAAAATCAGACACCAACTGCGGAACTTCATTCTGCTCACCTTCGCTGAATTAGAACCGGTACGTACCGAGTGCGGCGCTCGCCGGCCCACCACCACCGAGGTTGTAGTAGGGCTTCAACCGAGCATCGAGCTCGTCAACCGGCACCGGGTACATGAGCGGCGTGTCCTTTGGCAGGTCACCCCAGCCGCGTGAATCGAAGAACCACGATCCGGTGTAGTTGTAGGCCAGCTCCATCCGCTTCTCCCACTTCATGGCTTCCATCAGGTTACCGCAAGCCGTGGTCGTGTAGTTCGGCGGAGAAGGAACGCGCGGGACGCAGTTGTTGCCACCCGGAACGACGTCGTTGATCGACGTGCCGGTGACATCCGGCAGTCCGGCGCGCGAACGCCAGATGTTGATCTTGGCCAGCGCCTTCGGAATGTCAGAGAGACCCAGGTACCCTTCCGCGGCCAGAAGGTCGACTTCAGCCTTCAGGAACTCCGGATACGGACCCGTGCCCGAGTTGTTGCGGATGTACTTCAGGCGGTGATGCTCGTAGTACGACGTGCCCCACGGGTCGCCAGGCGAACCAGCGCCCGTACGGTTCTTGATATACGGGAAACCGGTGTGATCGCCGGGCTCCGGAGAATTCGCGCGCTGTTCCTCCAGGGTGTTGCCCTGCGGGAAACGAAGATCCGGCGTAATGATCAGGAATTCGCCGTCCCGTGAGTTGATCGACGTCGACAGCCACGTGTCATAGCCGCCGGAAACGTCGGCGAAGCCGTAGATGAACGGCGACAACTGACTCCAGCCGGCGTCCTGGTAGAACGTGCTCGTCTGAATGCCGTCATCCCAACCGGTGGCCGCACCAACTTCAACGATGAGGTCCTCGGTGAGTCCGGCCTCGGCGTCGGCAGCGATTTCAGCCCAGTTCGCCGCAATGCGTTCTTCCGGCGTCCGGGCCACACCAGCACGAAGCCGCGCCTTCCACGACCGTACCAGCTTGATGAAATCTGCCTTGTCCAACGACGAACCGCTGAACCAGCCGGCGTTCGTCGGGAACCCGCCAGTAGCATCCGAACCGGCGGTATTGGCCATGGCGAGAGCGGAATCGAGGTACGCCAACGCCGCGGCATTGACTTCCTTGTATCCGCTCAACTCGGGAACGAAGTCAGATTCCATGAACTGATCGACGATCCCGGCCGAGTCGTACGTCAGCGACAGCCAACCGAGGTTGCAGCCGAGATTCAGGAAGCCCATGGCGCGGGCACGCAAGTCGGCGGCGGGCGTCGACAGCGCATTGGTTCCGAGCTCTTCTGCGATCGCATCGAGCTGCTTGAGCGCGTTGGCCTGAAGACGGGCCGCACGCGACCATTCGCTGAACCAGCCATCCAGCGCCTGGGTGGCCGACTTGTTGTTGAGGATGGGGGAACGGGGGAGCGCACCACGGAGACCCATGTTGAAGTTTCCGAGCTGCGAGTAACTCTCGAACGACATCGTCGCCATCTGGGCGTGCATGTCGTTGGCCTTGTCCTGGTTGCGGCACACCTGGTAACCCGAACCCAGCGTCTGTTCGATGGATGAAGGCTGCTGGAAGACGCGGATCACGTCCGGGTTGTTGTAGTTCTTGGCTGTGAGTGCATCGCTGCACGCTCCGGCCACGAACGCTATCAGGAGTACCGACACACTGCTCACACGTGTCGTCATCTGGGGTCCTCGTTAGGTGACCCGATCCGCCGGGCACGGGGTACCGACCCCGTGACCGGCGTCTCAGTCAATTTAGAAACGCGTGCCGATAGTGAACGTGAACGTGCGGGTCTGCGGATACTGGAATGCAGCCGTCGAGCCGAAACCACCCGACTCGAGGACCGAACCGCCAACTTCCGGATCCCAGCCGAGGAAGTCGGTAATCGTGTACAGGTTGCGGCCGACAAGCGTGAGGCTGAAGTCGCCGATGCCACGGATGGCACCGAGCTGATAGCCGACGCTGACTTCGCGCAACTTGGTGTACGAACCCTTCTGCACCGTCTGGTTGTTGCTACCTAACACGTCGTAGAAGCCACCGACGCCAGCGCCGTTATCCGGCTGCGGAGCGCGCCAGTAGTACCCCATCGGCTTCGCGGTTCCGACGTCCTTTCCGTCCTGGTCTTCGTAACGAACCATGAAGTCGCCGAGCGACCAGTGGATTTCCTGGTTGAAGAGGCGGTTGCCGTAGTTGCCATCGACCAGGGCGTAGACCGTCAGCTTCTTCCAGTTGAAGTTGTGCGACATCGACAGACGGAAGTCGGGCGACGTGTTGCCCAGCCGGTTTTGCACCGGGCTGCCCGTGGAGTCACGCATGGCCATCAGCATGCCCCAGTGCGTGAGCGGAATCGACCACGGCATGTTGACCGTACCGCCGTTGGCTTCGCAGTTCACGCGGCCCGTCTGATTGAGGCGGGAGCCGGTAGCATTGACGCAACCGGGGGCGGCAGCCGCCCACAGGTTACGCGTGATGCCTTCCGACGGATTGAAACCGGCCGTCCAGACGATGTAGCCATCGCTGTTCGGCTGGAACTGTGCACCGCTGCCGGCCGGTCCGCACTGCGAGACGAACTGCGCCTCGAGCTGCGAGCAGTCGGTCAGGAGGTACTTGCCCCACACCTGGCCGAGCCGCTCACCAACGCGGAACTCGAATCGGGAGCTGGCGGTCGTGCGCGTGAACGGTGGAACGCCGAGTTCGGTGATGAACGCGCGGTTCCGGTCGTACGAGAGGCGCGTCGTCCACACCACGTCACGGTTCGTGATGAGCGGGACGTTCAGCGACACTTCGTACGTCTTGTTCTCCACGGTACCGGCATTCCGCCACTGGCTGCTGAAGCCCGAGGCAGCCGACGCCGGCACTTCGAGCATCTGGTCCTTCGTGATGTCACGCGCATACGTGACGTTCAGGCCGTACTTGCTGAACAACTCGGCGTCGAACCCGTACTCGGTTTCGGTCGTATTCTCGGGCTTCAGGAAGCGATTACCGAGCTGGTCGCTGGTGACCGTTCCACCTTCGCCGATGTCGAACGTCTCATACTGATAGTTGAAGCCAGGTCGGCCACCGGCCGTCCCGATCGAGGCGCGGAACTTCATGTCATTCACCGCGCCCTTCCACGGCCACCAACCTTCGTCGGACAGGCGCCACGCGACCGAGCCGCGGCCGTACGGGTGCCAGCGCTCTTCCGAACCGAAGAGGGAGCTGCCGTCCTGACGATACACGGCGTCGATGATGTACTTGCCCTTGTAGTCGATAGCGACACCACCGAGCATGCCGATGGCGCGCACGGAGTTCGTGCCCGACGTCGGCGCGTCGTAGACCGTCACGTTGGCCAGATCGAGCAGGCCCGGAACGGCCAAGGTGTTACCACCGGCGCTCAGACCATCGGAATCCGACCGCTCGAACGAGTAGCGGGCGTTGATGCGGGTCTGCAGGTCGGCGATACCGAACGGATTATTCTGACGCGCCGTGCCGTTGAGGCTCATGTTGTACGACACGTCCGAGCCGGCGTTCTCCGAGTAGGAACCAAGGTACTGCGTGCTCTGGTTCCGGCGCGTGACGCGATAGCCCTTTTCGCGGAGCGACCAGCCGTTGTCACGGCGACGGTCGAGGGCCGCGTTGCCCTCGAAGTCCAGCCACGGGAACGGCGTGTAACGGCTCGAGAACGAGCCGAGATAACGATCGACGTTCGTACGGGACTGGAAGTTCTCTGCGTCAAACAGGGGGTTCTGGTTCTGCTGGCCCTGGTTGAGCGGGTTAGAGCGGATGAAGAGGCGCCCGCGGCTGTCGCGGCGCATCAGGTCGACGCCCGCCGGCACACGCGTGAGGCGGAAGAAGTCGATCTGCGGATAATTCGTCGTGCGGGCGTACAGCGTGGAGACCTGCATGGTGAGGTCTTCGCCCACGGCCTGGTCAACGTTCAACCGGGCGGTGTTGCGGCGATACCCGTCGAGGAACTCGATCGCGCCTTCCTGGATCAGGTTGGACGCGCTGGCAAAGAAGCCGGTGTTACCGAACCGGCCGCTCATGTCGACGTTGTTGTTGCTGTACAGGTTCGCGGTCGTGGCAGCGTTGATCGGGTTGTACCGGACGGGCCACTGGTTGACCTGGAACGTTCCCTTCAGATACGGCTTGCTCATCGCCTGACCGATACCAGCATCACGCTCGAAGCCAAACGGTGCACGCGCCTGCGTGTCGTCGCCGTTGTCGTTCACGTACAGCGCATGTTCCTCGAAGTCCACGACGCGGGAGCATGCCGGCTGGTTCGGCGTGGTAACGCAGAAGTTCCGCATGTTCTCGTCCATCACCATCCAGTGACGCCGCGCGAACGGATACGCGCCCTGAATGTCCTGGAGACCGGTTTCGGAACGAACGCTGAACCGGGCACCCTGGCCGGCGGTGGCGCCGGACTTGGTGGTGATCTGAATGACGCCGTTCTGTGCGCGCGCGCCATACGTCGACGACGCCGCGGCACCCTTGACGACTTCGATGCTCTCGATGTCCTGGGGGTTGATGTCATTCATGCTGCCGTTAATGACAACACCGTCGACCACGATCAGCGGCGAGAGGCTCAAGTTGAGCGACTTCGCGCCACGGAGGATGATCGAAGGAGCCGTACCTGGACGACCACTCGGCGTTACGACCTGCGCGCCAGTCACTTTCCCCTGGATGGACTGGAGCGCGCTCGTCGCCGGGACCGGCAGGTTGGCCTGGTCGACCTTGTCGACCGTGAACGCAAGCTTCCTCGTCTCGGTCGCACCCGTCACGCCCGTCACTACGACTTCCGACAGGCGGTTGACGTCTACATCGAGCGTGAAGTCCTGCGTCGAGTTCCCTGCGCTGAGCGTCACGTTCCTCGTCTGTGGCTTGAAGCCGATCATACGGACCGACAACTCCACAGTCTGGCCGCGAACGCGCTCGGCACCCAGGGTAATGCGATACGTGCCGTCTTCACTGGTGCCGACTGAGACATTCATGTCGGCAATTCGGACCTGTGCGCCTTGCAGGAGCTGATCCTGCGCGGACTTCACCGTCCCGGTGATGACAGCACCCTGTGCGAACGCCGTGCTCGCAAGCACGGTGGTCGCGAGTCCGGCAAGCAAGCTTGCCAGACGACTGCTGCGACGGAACCTGGTCATGTGTTCCTCTCGGGTGAGGGGCTGTTCCGTGTTCCTGCCAGCCCCGCGCTGACAGGGGTCCTGCTCTCGCACACACTCACAGGGGGCGAATGCATGCGGGTGGGGGGTTCAATTCTGTAAACAGGAATGACGCCGCCAACCGTGACCCTCGACGACAGGAGTCCCTGTTTCAGTGGGAACCGTCCTGTCACGGATGAGTCTCGGCTGGTGACGGCCACCATATTGTTGGTCAACGCGAGTATGCGCAAGCACAGGATTCCGGTGTCGGGGCCCACCGGACGGGCCTTGCGTCGGGCCGCCACGGACCGGCGGGACGACCGGATTCGATGCTATGAAAGCCGCGATTCCCGGGGCGAACCGGGACGGTTAGTCGGCGATTGCTGGAGGGGCGCCGGCGGAATGCACACTCTAATGATTGGACAGAAGGGCAAAAACACCAGGGTGACCGCGCGACCGTCAGGATGGTCGCATGCTCACGATGCGAACAATGGGATGACGCGACGGCAGGACCACGGTCTCCAACCGGTGCGCCCGGTCTGCCCCGATGGCGAGACCCAGGTCAAGTGGCACGTTGACCGGAAGTCCGCAGAACACCACTGACCCGTCACCGGCCGTCTCCGCATCGAGCTGCTGCCTCACGACGCGATTCACGCCACGCTCCCGGACGTATTCGGTCCACCAGAGGCGAAGGGGCGTGGCCGGAGCTGGACGGTTGGCGGTGTCGGCGACCAGCATGACGCGCATTGCGGTTCGGTCGCGGGTCAACGACCGTCCGCCGCACATCCGGGCCAGGAGTCCGTCGATACCAGTACCGCGCAGGTTCACGGACGCATCGGCGCCGGCACTGACCGTTACTTCCTGCGCGGCCAGCGCGACATCCAGTGCCGAGAGACTATCGGTGATCGCCTCGACCTGATACAGGCCGGGGGGAACACTGTCGAATGCGAAACGTCCGGTCGAATCGGCCCGCACCGCATAACGAGTTCCCGCCAGCCTGACGAGTGCCGCTGAGAGTGGGGCGCCGGCGCTGTCGCGGACCATGCCGCGCAGGGATGACGGGCTCTCGAACGATCGCAGGTGATCGATGAACGCCATGCCGCCGTTTTCCCTGACCCTGTTTTCCACCAACCGGTCAATGCCGAGTCCACGCACCAGACTCGGGTCGGCCCGGGTCCCCCAGCGACGGACGAAGCCGACCTGGGCAAACTGCGGCACACGGAGCGACCAGCGCCGGACAACCCAGGCCCCGCTGGCCAGCCGGGCAAAATGCACTTCACCACCCAAGTTCTGCACGCGCTCGACGCGAGGGAGACGCGTCCAGGTGAACTCGAGGCGCCGCAGCTCGAACGTCCGCGCGTCAACCCACATCGTTCCCATGACGTCCGTGACGGGTCGCCCGGGCGCGGGACTGAAGCGCAATGCGATTTCATCCGGCGCCTCTCCACCGAGTTCGAAACAGTGATCGCGGAGGAATGAACCGGACAACAGGATATCGACGTCGGGTGCATCGAACCGGACGCTGTCCTGCTCTTCCCTCCAGTAGCCATTGACCGAGACGGTTTCGGGATGCACGGCGCTGAACGTCCCATTGAGGACACCGTCGTGATGGCGCGTCGTTTCACTCAGCACACGTCCCCGGCCGTCGAGCAGTCGCGCATAACTGACGATCCTGCCGCGATACAGCGAGTCGCGAACAGAAATGGATGTCGCCGTAAGGGCCGTCCGGACTTCCTCCCAGAGCGCGGCTACACGGCCAACCTGGTCACGCTTTGGAATGCAGAAGTTCGCTGTTGCGACGGCGACTTCGGGCAGCACGTAGAGAACGGGCTCGAGGTCGATCGTGATCTGCCTGGTTTCTCCAGCGCCAAGTTGAAAGGGCTCGGTCAGGGTCCGCTTGACGCCGATGCGCTTGGCCGAGAGCCGGTACTCCCCTGCATTGGCCGCGCGGATCGCAAACTCTCCTCGCTCATCGGAAAGCACGTTCACGGTGCCGGAAGGACCCACCCCGACAGCGCTTTCGAGCGACACCAGGGCTCCTTCGATCGGCGTTCCCGTTGACGATTCGCGCACGAGCCCTCGAACAACCTGGGCTTGCGCCGCGGATGCGGAGAGTACCACGTACCACAGGATACCAAGCACGCGACGCCACGCCCTTGGGCCGGAACATTTCGGGCATTCGAGCGGTGATAACCGCCGGCGGTTCCGCTGCGTGTCGGTCGGGGTCACTGTGGAACTGACCTGGCCTTGAGAGCGTTGGACACGGACGATCTGGTTGGGCCGACTCGATAGGTACGGTTTACCCGGACGGGGAGCAAGATCGATGCGCCGAATCCAGCACGCCGTCGTTGTCGCGTCCTCGATGGGATTCATGGCGACGGGTGCCACTGAGACCGCGCTGGGCGCGCAAGGTTCCGCTGTCTCCGGCACGGTCATCGACAGCATCGGTGGGAGCGTGCTGCGCGGTGCGTCAGTGCAGCTCCTCGGCGCGGCCGACTCCGTGCTCGGGAAGCAATTCGCAGCCGTGAGCGATTCACAGGGACGGTTTTTCATGACCTCCGTCCCAGCGGGCCGATATCTCGCCGGCTTTCATCACCCGCTCCTCGACTCGCTTGGCCTCGAAATCGAGGAGCGAGTGTTCACGGTCAGCGGTACGCAGCGCAGGCTCGACCTGGCGACACCTTCACCATCGACGTTCATCGCACTCGTCTGCCCCGACGATCGCAGCGGGTTGCTGCTCGTTGGCCACGTGCGCCAGACCGGCACGGAGGCGCCGATGCCTAACGCGTCCGTCTCGGCCACCTGGACGGAGCTGGATACCACCAACGTGTTCGCGGCCCAGCGCAACCGGGAGCGAACGATGCGGACGACGCCGGAGGGCTGGTACGCGCTGTGTGGGTTGCCGGCTGATGTTGCTTTCCTGGCGCGCGGTGTCGCCGGCGCGGACACGAGCGGCTACGTGAGACTGTCGACAGCGACGGGCGCCGTGCAGGTCGCGACATTCCACGTTGGCGGAGCGGTTCGCGGAACAGCGGCCGGGGAAGATGCCGGGCCGCCGGTCGTCTGGCGCGGCGAAGCGCAACTCTCGGGCATGGTCCGGGACGATCGCGGCCAGCCGTTGGCGAACGCTCAACTGTCGGTCTGGGGCACCACGGCTGAAACGGCCACGGATTCGCGCGGCCGTTTCCGGTTAGGCGGCCTGCCGGGCGGCACGCAAACCGTCGAAGTGCGCGCGATTGGTTTTCAGCCAGTCGAGCAAGTTGTGACGTTGTCCGGGCAACCC
>CAMPKM010000069.1 GCA_946887155.1 uncultured Gemmatimonadota bacterium | reverse complement strand
TTCAGGTCGGCGACCGGAGCGGCGCGCATCTCGGGCGTCACCGGACAGCCGCACGAAGGGCATGCGACCGCGTTCGTTGAAACCTGCTTTCCGCAATCAGGACAGGCGATCAGCATGCGCAGACTCGTGAACTGGTGTGGACTCCTGTCGCCGGTGCGGCAACGAGGTCACGTACTCGTCGAGGTTCGTCCAGTATGAGGACGGCAACAACGTGGAGCGTCGCATCGCGCTTTCGACAGCCCGCCAGCCGGTTTCGGCGGCGAGGTCGAACGACAGCATCGCCTTGGCGATCCGCTCCGACTTGTCGGCAAAGTTCCTGAACCAGAACCAGCGATATCGGGGGAAGTACGAAAACCGGACCACCGGTCGCAGGCAGAGGAACGTGAGCACGGGACAGTCGAACTTCTCGACCTCCGCCTTTATGCCAGGCGTCACCGTCACCTCCTGCTCGAACTGCAACGCGAGGGCAAAGACCTGCCGCTTCTGCGCTGCGTTCAGTGACTCCCCCGCTCTCCTTGCTTCGTGTACGGCATTCAGCGCCGTGTACAACTCGGGATGCAGGATCCCTTCCGCCTCGCGACGCGACCCGTACTGCTTGGTGAAGTAGTAGTTCGTGAACGTGTCGATGAAGACCTGGCGGTTCACCGACTTGAAGCCTTCGGCAAATCCGCCCAGCATCGCCATCCGGAAGTTGCGTTCCTTGGCGCTGTAGAAATAGCGCGCTCGCAAGGCATCGCCGAGTTGGCCGGTGGTCTCGAAGAAACCGGAGGCCCACATCGCGCCGTGGAGCGCCACGAGCGGAAAGGCGTGGTTGCCTCCCGAGTCGCGATAGATCTGGTGATGCGCCATCACGCGCTGTGCGATGTCGCCCGGAGAGCCAGCCAGTCGCACGGCCTGGTCGCGCAACAGCGCGTACCCGTCGTGCGGATGATCGGGGAGCGTGCCGGTCTCGATCATTTCCGCGGTTACCACCGCAGTCGAAGCGCGAGGGCGACCACGCGATGGCTCCCTTCGGCCTCGGCGTTGGTGAACACGCGCCCGCGCGCCATTTCCGCCGCAATCATCGCGGGGGACAACGTTGGTGGCACGTTGTCGAAGTAATGGTTGTACGTCAGCACGAACTCCACGTTCTCGAGGCCGGTCTGCGTCTGCGGCAGCGCCCAGGCGAGTTCCGAAAAAATGTCGCGGCGATAATCAAGGCGCTCATCACCGTTCGCGGCGACGACCCGTCGCGGTTGGTCGAGCGGCAGCTTGAAGTACGGGAACACGCGAATCTGCACTGCCGACGTCGGACGCCACCGCAACGTCGGCCGGATGCTCAGGCGATAGCGCTGCTCGCTAGGCAGCGAGATACGCGACGCGATCGAGTCGACCGGCACGGTGCCCGGCTGCGGCAGGGAAATAACGTCCAGATCCGCGCGCTCGATCTCGGCGAAGAGACTGGCCGCCAAGCCAATGATCACCTTCGAATCACGATCTCGTACGGAACGCTGGAGGTTATCCAACGCCCCGTCGAACCGGCTCAGGTCCATCGACGTGAGTTGTGCCGGGTTCGCCGCGGCCGTAGCGGCACCGCGCATCGGCTGGAGCCCTGTGCGCACGGCATCCGCACCGCTGGCGAGCGCTCTCCCGCCACCGTTGGCGCCGAAGTGCTTCGCCAGTCGCGCGCCGAAACCGATCTCGTACCGCTGCTGAATGCTCAGGAAGCTGTCGGTAAACCGCTCGGCGAACGCGAAATACTGCAGGTTGTTCGTGGCGTGGTAGTCGTACGTGATCTGCAGGCTGGTGACGTCTTCCTGCAGGACGCCATCGCGCAATTGCATGCCGAGCCGGCTGACCACGGCGAGCTCCGACGGAAAATCCCCGCGCGACAGAGAAATTCCGGTGTTGAGCTTGTACAGCGACTTCTCCCCGGCTTCATCGCCCGACAATCCGAAGAGGATGTCGGCCTTGAGCGCGCGCTGCCGGTCCTCTTCGGTCCGCAGGAGCGCCAGCGCTTCCCAGAAGCCGGCGCCTAACGTCGACAGCGGGCCGTGCTGGTACGGCAGCAGCTTTCGCTCGAGGTCCGCGACGGTCTGGGCCTGCGCGGTGGGCGCGCCGGCCGCCACCGCGACGAGCAGGGCGGCGGCCGTGAGCAACCGATGGACCGTCAGGTTCACGGCTTCTGCTTCATGCGGTCCTTGACTTCCTTGAACGAATCCTTGATGTCCTTCGTCAGGCTGCCGCGGATGTCCTCGCGCAACTTGGCGGCCATGTCCCTGACGCCACCTTCGACCTTCTTTTCCTCGACCTTCGGGCGGTGGATCTGGAAATCACCCGACGCCTCGAGCTTGCCGAGTATCCAGGTGTTGTTCTCGGTCATCCCGCTGTAGGTCTCGAAGGGGAGGTAGAAGTAGCCCTTGTCTCCCCACCCTTCTCCCCAGCTGTTCCTGACGATGAACTCCTGGGCGTTTCCATCGTATCCGACCAGCACCATGGCGTGATTGCCGGACCCGGAGAATGCCGCTTCGACCTCGGCCTTGCTGGGTGCGGGTGCCCGTCCGTTCTCCCGCACCGCCTCGCAGAATTTCTCGGGGATGCTGCCCGCAAAAACGACCGGATATCCCCGGGCGAGGGTGCCCTTGATGTTCTCGATGCCGTCGACGCGCGCGTATTCCGTCGGGACGTATTCCAGCGCCTTGGTGTAGGTCTCCTGATCGGGCTGTTTCGAGAGCAGGTCGACCTGATACGGCCACATCGTTTCGGGGGGCGCGCCAAACGCGAGGAAGGCGGCCATGCCCCGTGAGATGGCGGAGCCGTAGTCGCCGCCTTCGTGGCCCGACATCCGGCGGGCATTGTAGTAGACGAACATGCGGCTCAGGTCGACCGGCTTGCCTTCCTTCTTCAGCCGAAACTCCATGGCGCCAACGGCCGCGCAGGCGACGCAGCTCCCGAGCTGGCCCTGGTCTTCGACCGGGGTGCAGTGTTCGCGGAGGTCGACCTTCGCCGGCAACGACGTCAGGTTCGGCGTGGCGGTGAAGTCGTTAGGTGATCGCGCTTCGGGCAACGCACCGTCCAGTCGCCGGCTCAGCGACGGCTGGCCGGGCTGGGTGCCCCTGGCGAAGACCTTCTGGCCGCATGACGCACAGTGGCTTCCGGAGCGGGGCAGCTCGTTGCCACACTTGAGACACTTCATTTGTGTTGCCTCCAGTAAGATCCGGAGCGTGGGTCCGCTCGTTTGGCGTGCGTTCAGTTGACGTGATTGATCTTGAAATCGCCCGTGGTGCCGTCGGCGAGCGAATAGCGGAGGTGCGGCAGCCCGCCTCCGTCGGGATAGACTTCACCAGTACCGCGCATGACCAAGCCCGCCTGCGTCCGCAGCGTGAACTGCGCGCCAGCCGTGGTGAGCGTTCCGGTGAGCGTCACCACGCCAAAGCCGGGAATGGTCGACGTCGCGGTGAAGTTCGTGCCGTCGTGCGTGACGTTGAACCGGTTGCCGAAACCATCCATCCAGTAACCGGCGGCGTTGAACTCTGGCGGCGGGGGCGGCGGCGTCTGGCCGGTGGTGTCCGGCGGAAATTCGGGCGGCAGGTCCACTGGCTGATCCATCATGTTGCCGATGGCGCCCAGGACGAGCAGGACGCCGACACCACCAAGGATCATCTTCGTCCGCTTCGAGGCACCGGCGAGCATGCCCTGGTACTTGTACCAGGGCTCCTTCTCCGGCTGCGGCGGGCGCGGGACCGGGTCGGGTTGTGGCCCGGGGTCGGGTATGATGACCGGCTGCGGCCGCCCGCCTAACGCTACCTCCAGCTCCTTCGCGAATTCGGTCGCCGATGACTGCCGGCTGCGGGGGCGCGCCGAAAGACCCTTCTCGAGCAGCGCGTCGATCGATGGCGGGACGTCGCGCCGGTTCTTGCTCACCGCATCCCAACGTCCCTGCGGCGGCGCGTCCATCAGCAGCTCGTACAACATCACCGACACCGAATAGATGTCGGCCTGCGGACCGACCGCGTCCGCTGACGTCATCTGCTCGGGCGCCATGTAGATCGGCGTTCCGATCGGGCCGCCGCCACTGCGCGTCGCCGGCGCGGCCCCGATCGCCTTGGCGATCCCGAAGTCGAGGATCTTGAGATTGTAGTCGCCGGCATCCGGATCGCCGACCAGCAGCACGTTTTCCGGCTTGAGGTCGCGGTGCACCACACCCATGCGATGCGCTTCAGACAGTCCGGCCAGCATCGACTTCATCAGGCCGCCCGCGGTCTGCAACGAGACCTCGCGCCCGGCGCTGATCCCGTTCACGAGCCATGACCGGAGCGTTCCGCCCTTCACGAATTCCATCGTGAAGTACGGCTGCCCGTTGTACTGCGACACATCGTAGACCGCGACGATGTTCGGATGCCGGATCTGCCGCGCCATCAACCCTTCGGCCATCAGGCGCTTCACCGCTTCTTCGCCGGTAACCAGGTCCGGGTGGATCAGCTTGAGCACCATCTCCTCGCCGGTGTTCGTATCCCTGGCGACGTAGACGACGCCCATCCCGCCTTCACCGAGCTTGCGGATCACCTCGTACCGTTCGGCGAATCGCGTGCCGGGTTCGAGCACGCTCGCCCGCGATTCACGCATCGGCGCGATCGTGCCCAGGCCACTGTAGGTGCCGCCCACGGGACGCTTCGTTGCCTTGGCCTTCACCGATTGGCCGCAGTTGGGGCAGAATTCGGCGTCGGCCGGCATCGAGGTCCCGCAGTTCGAGCAGTTCATGACGCCATCCCCGGAGTACGGCTGATCGTTATGCGGTCGACCGACCCGATCGACGACGAGAACGCCACCTGCAGCTGCAGCTTGTCGGCGCGACCCGGGATGGGAACCAGCCGCTCGCCGGGCCTGAGCGGCATCACCGTCCCCGAGGGCAGCGGTGCACCGCTCAGCTCCATGCCGTGCGTCGTGCGGGCGTGCACGCACAACCGGTCGTTCACGACCACCAAATCGAAGTGATGGCGCGAAATGGCCAGCGTCGCCGGCTCGTCGATGGCCCCGGTCCGCGGGTCGTACACGCGCAGGCAGACATCGTTAGGCTCGGCTTTCGCTTCCGGGTCCGGGTTGCGCGAGTTCCGGCCCACCGTGAAGCGCCCACTGGCCATCATGGTCGTACCGTCGGGCGGCACTTCCCCGGACGGGAAGCTGCCGAACGCAAACTCCACGTTCCTCGGCACCCGCAGCCCGCGATCCGGGTAGCCCCGGATCCCCTGTTCGAGCTCGTATTTCTCCGCCCGCTCGAGCGGTAGCGGTTGCCGGTCGGCCAGCGCGGCCGGGGCGGACGAGGCGCGATCCTTCGTGTTCAGCGCCGTGTGCACCAGCCCACCCGTCTCGAAGTGCGCCCCCTGCATGTTGATGTTCTGCACGATCTGCTGCGATTCCTGACCCGAGACGCTGATCGTCGTGCCGCCCGTGAACGCGTACGACTCCTCCAGACCTCGATAGCGCGATGAGATCACGAAGAGCATGCGCAGTGCGTGACGGCCGCCCTCGGCCAGCGGTGGCGTCTCGATCGTGAAGTGCCGCTCCGTCTGCGGGTCGATCTGTTCCCACGTGAGCGCCACGGGCTCGTCGGCGCTGCCACCCAGCTTGACGATGTTCTTCACCCAGATCGGCCGGCCGCCGGTGGAGTTGTTGCGCAGGATCAGCGGCACCGACAGGCGCTCCCCCGTCTTCGACTGCACGACGGCGCCGGCATCGATCAGCAGCGCCGGCGCGACGCAGACCGGGCACGCTTGCGTCGGCGTGACCAGGCTTTTGCACTCCGCAAACGCCATGCACCGGAGGAACGGGTGGCCGCATTCCGGGCAGAATGCCACGTCGGCCTCCGCTGCATAACGATGACAACAGGGACGATACGGTTGCCACTCCATCGACTACTGCCTCATCGCCCGGCCGCAGTAGCGGCAATGCCGGTCGGTCACCGGGATCGTGCGATGACATGCCGGACATTCGGTCGTGTCGCGATCGGCTCCGCCGCCGAGCCGGCCGTCACCACCGCCGGCGGCATTGGCGCCCGCGCCGACGCCCATGCCCACGCCTTGCGCCACGCCAACCGTGCCCTGCATGCCCGCGTCAAACATGTGCCGAGCCTGCGCTTCCGATTGCACCTGTGCATTCTGCGCCTGCTGGATCATCTCGCGCATGAGGTTCATCTGCTCGGCGCTGTTCACCGACTTCGCCTTGGCCTGTTCGACCATGACGTTGGCCACCGCCGGGGAGAAGCCCGCCTGGATGGCGAGGATCGTTTCCGGCGACGCGTCGCGCAGCGCCTTGATCTTCTCGAGGTTTGCTTCCTGTTCGAGGCGCTTGCTCTCGATCTGACGGCGATGATCGGCATCGCCACCCTTGATGTTCAGGTTGAGGCGGCGCTCTTCAGCATCGATCTCGACGTCCTGAAGGCCACGCATCGTCTTGAGCTGGTCCTCATGCGCGCGCGACGCGAGTTCGAGCCGCTGCAACTCCTCGAGCTTCGTGAGTGCCAGCGCCTGCTTCCTGTCGGCCTCCTCGATCGCGCGTTCAACGATCCGGATCTCGGCGTTGATGCTGGAGACCGCGAGAGTGTGTTCCTTTTCGCGTTTCGTGAGGTCCATCTCGACGTCGCGGCGCTGACCACCGCTGCGCGCCATGTCGATCTTGTGGTCTTCGGCTTCCAGTTGCGCCTTCAGGCCGTCGAGCCGTTGCGCGCGGTTCATCTGGATCTCGTGCTCCAGCGCCTTCATCTGCTGGATGCGGACGCCGGTCTCGCGAGCGTCGATGAATTCGAGCTCGTTCGACAGAATGAGATCCCGGAGGTCGTCTTCCGTCGTGACCTTCGCTTTCTCGACATCGAAATCGGCGTTGAGGCGGAGGATGGTCGTTTCCGCCTCACGCTCGATGCCGCGGTTCAGGATCTTGAACTCGCGCTCGAGAATTTCCTGTTCGCGTTCCTGCTGCCGCTTCAGGATCATGGCCTTCTCTTCTTCATTGAAGGCCCAGTTCACCGAGACCACGCGCGCGATCAGTCCCATGTCAGCGGCAATGCGCTCGACTTCCTTCATCGAGTCCGCCTGCACCTTGTCCTGCAGCGCGTTGTTGCCCCTGAGTTCGAGCGCGTCCACCTGGCGAATGCCGGCGTTGAGCACCCGTTCGCCCAGGTGAGGCATCAGGCGGGCGAGGATGCTCGACTTGGTGGTGAGGCCATGCTCTTTCATGAGGCCGAGTACATTGGCCGGCTTTTCGGGATTGACCTGGAGTTCGATGACGAACTCGCAGGTGATCGGCACGTTATCCCTCGTGAGCGCTGTCGCCGTGGTGGTGAGCTGGAACGGCTTGAGGTCGGCGATCATCAGCCGGAGCGCGTGTTGCCCGGCGACGGCATCCTTGATGCTCCGCCACCAGCCGCCGACGGAAATGTGCGCGCCGGCCGATGCCTGCACGATCTGACCATCGCGGATCAGCATTGCCATCGTATCCGGACCGATGGCAATGCGTTGTTCGACGAGACCCTTGAACCGTTCCAGCTCGACGTATTCCGCGAGGAGGTTGTCGTCACTGAGCTTGATGTGAGTCGTGGCCATGTGTGCTCTCCTAACCCCGCGCGGGGATCTTCTTCGTGGCTTTCACGAAGATGATGATGTTGGCGCCGATGACGAGGGCCGCGACTACGGCGCCCGCTGGATACTTCTGGATGGTGGCGACGAATGAATCCCAGCTGCTCAACTGCTCGACACCTTCCTGCATCGTGTCGACTCGCGTGAGCGTGCTGATGACGGCGCCGACGAGGGTGAAGCTGGCAGTGATCAGCGCGACCGCGCGTGACACTTTGTTGACCTGTTCGACGGTCGGATTAGCCGCTGCTGCGGCAGCCGCCGCGCGCTTCTCGAGGACTTCGTCATAGGCCTCGCCGCGCTCGATCGCCGCCTGCCGTTTCTTCTTGTCGACTTTCAAAAAGTCGGGTGTGACCGCCGACGAACCGCCCGATTCGGCGCGCGTCAGGTTGTATGCGCGCCGGTGCATCCAGCCAAGGAAGCCCGTGACGAACCACAACGTGCCGAAGATCAACACCAGCCAGGACGCGATCATCAACACCGTGTCGAACGTTTGACCATTGGCCACATCGGTTTGCATGCCTTGCTCCTCGTCGGTCCAGGCGGGTTGGGCTGCTTGCAGTCAGTGAAATGAGAATCGGCCAATCAGATTGACGGCGCGGGAAGATACAGCGTATTCACGAGTCCGCCATCGCCGTTTGGAGGTCTGCGTGGTGCGTCCCGCATCACCCCGAGGGGTTACGCGATGAAGGGGGGCGGCGGGGCTCATTTCGGCCGCCGGCTTCCTCAGGAAGTCCCTGAGTTTCGGGACGAGGCTCCTTTCATTAGAGCGGTCAGCGTCAGGCCAAGGCAACGTTTTCCGGCACGGCGTTGTCAGATACTGCAGCTTCTTCACTGAAGGTTCTTCAGGGAAACGGACGCACCTGGGACGGATCTGGGCGGATCTCGTCGTCGCCTGCCTCAACCACTCTGACCGTGCAACTCCTACGCGGCACCCTCGACCTCATCGTCCTCAAGATCCTCACCTGGGGTCCCCTTCACGGCTTCGACATCGCCGATCGGATCTCCACGCGCTTCAGCGAGGAACTCGTGCTCGAGGAAGGCGCGCTCTATCAGTCGCTGAGGCGCATGGAAGCGCGCGGTTGGGTCCAGGGCGAATGGGGTGTTTCTGACAACAACCGGCGGGCCCGCTATTACCGGCTCACGCCGCAGGGCCGTCAACAGCTCCGTGCCGAGACTGCGACGTGGGAACAGTACAGCGCCGCCCTCACCCGCCTCCTCCGGGCTTCCTGACATGTCATCCTTCAAGCGACTGCCCCGCGTTTTCCGCGGTCGCGCCGGCATCCGCGCCGACGTCGACGACGAGATCACGACGCACATCGACGAGACCATCCGGACGCTCGTCAACCAGGGACTCGACCCCGAAGCCGCCCGCGCCGAGGCGATGCGACGGTTTGGCGATGTCGCCGTTACCCGGCGTGCCATGACATCCAGTGCCGTCCTACAGCACGAACGTCACCGCCTCGACGCCCTCGCCCTGGACTTCCGGTACGCGGTGCGCGGACTCCGACGATCGCCGGGCTTCGCCATCGCGGTCATCCTCACGTTAGGCCTCGGCATCGGGGCCAACGCGGCGATGTTCGGGCTACTCGACCGGCTGCTCCTGCGTCCGCCGGAGCACGTGCGCGACGCCGGCCAGGTCCGGCGGGTGTACCTCAGCCAGCCCGAGGGCAACAGCACAGTCACCATCACTGAGGTCTCGTACCGCCGGCTGATGGAGGTGCGCGAAAGCGCCAGCGACGCCATCGATCTCGCCGGCTTTTCGCCGAACACGATGATCGCCGGCGACGGTGAAGGCGCGCGCGAAATTCGCGGTGTCCTGGCAACGCCGAACTTCTTCAGCATGGTCGGCGCGCGTCCCCACCTGGGCCGGTTCTTCGCTGGGGCCGAGGTCGGGCCTGACGGGACGCCGGAGGTCGTACTGGGATACGAATGGTGGCAGAGTGCCCACGGCGCCGATTCCACGATCCTCGGTCGCGTCATTCGTGTAGGCACGGGACGTTTTACCGTCGTTGGTGTCGCACCCCGCGGGTTTACCGGCGCGGACATCACCCAGGTCGACGCGTGGATCCCGGCGCTGTCGGCGCGTGCCATGTGGACGCACCTCGGACCCGAGTGGTACCAGCAGCACGACTTCTCATGGCTGACGCTCGTCGGTCGCTTGCGTGAGGGCGTCAGCGAATCCCAGGCGACGGAACGCGTCGCTGCGGCGTACCAGCAGAGTCGTGAACGGCAGGGGAACGCGGTGCCCGCTGCCGAGATTGCTCGCTCGGGCGCGCGGCTGTATCCGCTGCTGTTGCAGCGCGGCCCGGAACGGAACGACTCCACGCGCGTGGCCCTGTGGCTGGGCGCGGTCGCGTTCATCGTGCTGCTGCTGGCGTGCACCAACGTCGCCAACCTGCTGCTGGCGCGCGCCATCGGCCGCCAGGGTGAAGTGGCCGTGCGCGTGGCGCTGGGCGTGAGCCGTGCGCGCCTCGTCAGGCAGTTGTTGATGGAAACCGGGTTACTGGCCCTGGCCGGCGGCATGACCGGGCTGTTCTTCGCACGCCTGACGAGTTCCGCCCTCCGGGCCTCATTGCTGGCAGGTGCTGAACTGGGTACAAGCGGCATCGACGGACGGACGATCACGTTCGCCCTGCTTCTGGCGGTCGTGGCGTGCCTCATCAGCGGGTTGGGTCCCTCGTGGTCCGCCGCGCGCACCGACGTGCGCAGCATGCTTGGTCCGGCCGGCCGGGGAAGCCGGCAGTCCTCGCCATTCCGCTCCGTACTACTCGTGACGCAGACCGCGTTCTCGACGATGCTGTTGATCGGCGCCGGGCTTTTCCTTCGCAGCCTGTCGGTGGCCCAATCGACGCGGCTTGGGTACGACGCCGACCGGCTGGTGCTGCTCACCCTGCGGAGTCGCGTCCCCAGGTAGCGGTTCCGGCGAACGACTCCGCAGGGTGAGCAGCACCAGCC
>CAMPKM010000068.1 GCA_946887155.1 uncultured Gemmatimonadota bacterium | reverse complement strand
CGTTAGGCGTCTCGTGGGGAGCCTTTTCGGCGCAAACACTTGTTGAGGCCGGCGCCATGACGGTAATCGACCGGCCCGCGGCGCTGGTCCCGTACGTGAAACAGTTCGCTGTGCATTCGTTCGTTGCACCCGCGGCTTCGGCCGGTGATTGATGAACGTCATGAGGCGCTTCGCATTCGTGTCGCACCACTGCAAACCTGAATCGCGGATACCGCGAGAACGACGGATTTCGCGAAGGGACATCATTGCGTGCTCGAAACGAGTTCCCGTAACCCGTCGTTTTTGCGTCATCCGCGACCCTGGTTTTGCGGTTTTACATCACGCATAGACGCCGCGCAGGCGGTGCGCTTCGGCAACCCGACCGACGGACAGGACGTACGCTGCGGTCCTGAGCGTCGTGCGACGGGAGATCGCCGCCTGGATAGTTGCGTCGAAGGCACGTTCCATCAGCGTCTGGAGCCGCTCATGCACCTCCGACTCGGACCACTGGTATCCGGCGCGGTTCTGCACCCACTCGAAATACGAAACCGTGACTCCGCCAGCGTTAGCGAGGATGTCGGGAATGACGAACACACCCTTCTGCTCCAGGATGTCATCGGCGTCGGCGCTGGTCGGTCCGTTGGCGCCCTCGCAGATGATCCGGGCACGGATGCGGGCCGCGTTGTCTTTCGTGATGACATTGCCTAACGCTGCGGGGACGAGCACGTCCACGGGAAGCGTCAACAACTCGTCGTTGGAAATGACTTCGCCGCCGGTGAAGCCTTCCAGGACGCCATGATCGCGGACCCACTGCGCGGCGGCCTCGACGTCGATGCCCCGTACGTTGTACAACGCACCCGATCGGTCGCCGATGCCGGTGACGATGCACCCGGCCTGCGCCAGCTGCCGGGCGGCGACGGATCCGACGTTTCCAAAGCCCTGCACCGCCGCTGTGGCACCACGCATCGGCAGGCGGAGATAGTCGAACGCCTTCTGGATCATGACGAAGCAGCCGCGCCCAGTCGCCTCGCGACGGCCGGCCGAGCCGCCGAGTGCAAGCGGCTTGCCGGTGACGACCGCGTTGGTGGTGTGTTTCGCGTGCATCGAATACGTGTCCATGATCCACGCCATGTGGCGCTCGCTCGTGTTCACGTCAGGAGCGGGCACGTCTGAGTCCGGACCAAGCGTCTGCAACAAGCCGGCCGTGTAGCGACGCGTCAGGCGCTGCAGCTCGCGATCTGAAAGAACGAAGGGATCGCAAACCACACCGCCCTTCGCGCCGCCGAAGGGCAGGTCGAGCAAGGCACACTTCCAGGTCATCCACGCCGCCAGCGCCCTGACGTCATCCTGGTCGACGCTCCTGTCAAACCGGATGCCGCCCTTGGCCGGTCCGCGGGCGGTGTTGTGAATGACCCGGTAGCCCGTGAAAACCTCGATGTCGCCGTTGTCCTTCTCGATAGGCACGGCGATGGTGATCTCCTTTTCCGGATGCCGGAGCAGTTGATCGATGCCCGGTTCGATGCCGAGCATGTGCGCGGCACGTTCGTACCGCGCCAGCATCGCCGCAAAAGCGTTATGCGGGGCCGGCGCGCCGTTGCGGGCCGGCGCGATCGGTGATGGTTCAAGCAGAGTCGTCGACATCGGGTTGTCCGGTTGTGGTTGTCAGGCGGTGGCGGGATGCCGCTTTCCCGGAAGGAAGAGGGCAAGGCGGAGAATGATCAGGCCTGCGATACCAGCGATGGCGATGGCACCCGCGAGCACGGCAGGAACGACGGCGACAAATGCCATGATCAGCAAGGCGATTCTGACTGCCAGGTCGCGGCGCAGGTTCGGAACCGGATAGCGCATGAGTCCTCCTGATGGATGGTTCTTGGCCGGTTATACATGCGAATGATCGGGACATCGGAAAAAGCAATCGCCCCACCAGGCTGTTGAGCGCAGGTGGGGCGATTCAGCGTGCGGAGCCGTGTGCGACTATCCGCCTGCTGGTGTTCCCTGTGGCGTAACCGATGCTGTTACGCGATGTCTGCGCTCGCTGATGCGCGCCCCGGTGAAGGGCGCACCATCGCGCATTTCGGACACCCTGGTTCGAAACGTCCCCGAGCTGACGAGATGCGTCACTCCGCTATCGGTCGCAATGGACGTGACCGAACGCCCGGTCCACGACCGCTGCGTTCCCCTCGTCTGTGCGCGCGAAGTTGCTCGAATCATCCGGGATTTCCTGCGTCAGGGAACGGGACGATTGCCCGTTCCGGAGGCGGATAGGTGCCATGGAAGATAGCACGGGAAGTCGCTTTCTTCAACCACTGCAGCCCGCCACACACAGGGAAAATCCCTCAGGAACATGGCGACGCGCTGGCGGCCAAGCGACGTTAGGCAGGTCCAGGGTCAACGAGGAAGACGATGCTGGAACGGGAATTGTTCGCGTTACTCGAACAAACGGCGGATGCTGCGTACACCGTTACCGAAAGCGGCGAGATCTGTTCGTGGAACTCGGCTGCCGAGCAGATGTTCGGCTACCCGGCCGCCGACGTGCTTGGCCGCAACATCGACGAAGTCACTGAAGCGCGCGACGCGTTGGGCACACCTGCCCTGGCAGGCGCCGCCGACTCGGCGACCCGGCGCGCCAATGGCGCCAAGGCGGGAATTCCGAACTTCGACCTGGAAGTTCGCACCCTGTCCGGGAAGCGCATCTGGGTAAATGTCTCGACGATTGTGTTCGACAACCGCCGAACAGGACGCCGGCTCTTCGTAAGGCTGGCGCGCAACATCGAGCGCGAGCGGCGCAACGAAGAACTGGTCAACCGGATGCTGGAGGCCGCGCGACAACTCATTGCGCTGGCGCACGACCCTGTCCATCACGCGACGGTTGAGCCGCTGTCCGCCCAGGAACTCCGGATCCTCAAGCTGTTCGCCGATGGCGGCAATGCATCGGCCATCGGCCGCGAGCTGCGCATTTCGCCGCAGACCTTGCGCAACCACCTTCACCGCATCAACCACAAGCTCCGGACACATAATCGTCTCGAGGCGGTGACTCACGCGCGGCGGCGCGGCCTGATCGATTGACGGACGCGACCAGCCATTCTCACCCGAACAGTGCCGCTCTCGACCGGGAACGGCCACACGGAGATCACCGATGCAGCTTGGTATGATCGGGCTTGGACGCATGGGCGCCAACATGGTGCGCCGGCTCATGCGCGGAGGACACCAATGCGTGGTGCACGACCTGGCGCCAGCGGCGGTGCACACGCTGGCGAACGAAGGCGCCGCCGGTGCGACGGAGCTCGATGACTTCGTTTCGCAGCTCGCGAAGCCTCGCATCGCATGGCTGATGGTGCCAGCCGGGTCGGTCGATGCGACGCTCGATGCGCTCATACCAAAACTCGATGCCGGCGACATCGTGATCGACGGCGGGAACTCGCACTATCGCGATGATATTTTGCGCGCGGCGCGGCTCGCCGAACGCGGGCTGCATTTCGTGGACTGCGGCACCAGCGGTGGAGTGCTCGGACTCGACCGCGGCTACTGCCTGATGATCGGCGGTGAAACCGAAATCGTCAGGCGCCTCGACCCGGTGTTCGCTACGCTCGCGCCGGGGCGAGGATCGATTCCGACCACACCGGAGCGCGATCACGACGCAGGCACCGCGGAACTGGGGTACCTCCATTGCGGGCCTAACGGGGCTGGCCATTTCGTGAAGATGGTCCACAACGGCATCGAATACGGCATGATGGCGGCATACGCCGAAGGCCTCAATATCCTGAAGCATGCTGGCATTGGATTGCGCAGCGGTACTAGCGACGCGGAAACCACGCCGCTCCGGGAAACGTCCGCGTACCAGTTTGATTTCAACCTGGCGGACATCACCGAGGTCTGGCGGCGCGGGAGCGTCGTCGCGTCGTGGCTCCTCGACCTGACCGCGACCGCACTGGCTCGCGATCCCGGGCTCGATGGCTTCAGCGGTCACGTGTCCGACTCTGGTGAAGGACGCTGGGCCCTGCAGGCGGCGATCGACGAAGCGGTTCCGGCCAACATCCTGGCGGCGGCGTTGTTCGGTCGGTTTTCCTCGCGTGGCCAGGCCGAGTTCCAGAACCGGGTGCTCTCCGCCATGCGCCTCGAGTTCGGGGGGCACGTAGAGAGGACACCCGGAGCATGAACGCCCCACGATCTGACGCGCTGGTGTTTTTCGGCGCGACCGGCGATCTCGCGAACAAGAAGATCTTTCCCGCCCTCTACGCGATGACGCGTGCCGGCCAGCTCGACATGCCGGTGATCGGCGTGGCACGCTCGGAGTGGACCATTGAGCAGTTCCGGGCCCGGGCACGGGAAAGCGTTGCGCGCGCAGGCGACGTGGATGAGGCCTTGTTCTCCAGGCTCGCCGGCAACCTGCGCTACGTGCAGGGCGAATACGAAGCCAGAGGGACTTACGTCAAGCTTCGTGCCGCGTTAGGTGACGCCGCCCGTCCCCTGCACTATCTCGCCATTCCGCCCGCGATGTTCGAGCCCGTCATCCGCGAACTCGGCCTCTCCGGGTGTTCACGCAACGCGCGGATCGTTGTCGAAAAGCCATTTGGCCGGGATCTTGCCAGCGCGCGCGCGCTCACGGAGACGCTGCACGCGTCGTTCGACGAGCAGGACATCTTCCGCATCGACCACTATCTCGGCAAGGAGTCGGTGCAGAACCTCCTCCTGTTCCGCTTCGCCAACACCTTTCTCGAGCCCATCTGGAACAGCCACTACGTCGAAAGCGTTCAGATCACCATGGCTGAGCGATTTGGAGTGGAAGGCCGCGGCCGGTTTTATGACGAAGTCGGGGCGATCCGCGACGTGATGCAGAACCACCTTCTGGAAGTGGTGGGATTTCTGGCCATGGAGCCACCGGACTTCGACTACGAGGAATCGATCCGCGACGAACAGGTGAAGGTCTTCCGGAATATCCGGCCGCTGACACGAGACTCGCTGGTACGAGGCCAGTTCAAGGGTTATCGCAACGAGCCTGGCGTTGCGCCGGATTCCACGGTAGAAACGTTCGCGGCCGTACGACTGCACATCGATTCGTGGCGGTGGGAAGGTGTCCCGTTTCTGGTGCGCGCGGGAAAATCGCTCGCGGTGACGGCCACCGAGGTCATCGTCAGGCTCAAGCGCCCGCCGCTCACCATGCTGGCACCAGGTGAAACGAACTACCTGCGATTCCGGCTCAGTCCCGACGTGACGATTGCGCTGGGCGCCCGGGTGAAACGGCCCGGCGAAGCTTTTCTTTCCGATCGCACCGAACTGCACGTCGCGCACCTTCCGTCTGGCGACGAGATGACGCCTTACGAGCGGCTGATTGGCGACGCGATGGACGGCGATGCGATGCTCTTCGCGCGCGAGGATGGCGTGGAAGCCGCCTGGACCGTCGTGCAGGACATTCTTGGCAACGTCGAGCCCGCGCTGGAGTATGCGCGCGGAAGCTGGGGTCCTGCTGAAGCGATGAAGCTGGCGGACGACATTGGTGGTTGGCGCAATCCAGCCGCGTGATCATGGCGCCGGAGATCGCCATCCTGCCTGACGAGAAGCAGCTCGCGGATGCCGCCGCTCAACAGTTCATCTCGGCAGGCAATGCTGCGGTAGAAGCGCGTGGAACGTTTGCGGTCGCGCTCTCAGGTGGCTCGACGCCGCGCAGCGTGTATGCGCGACTGGCAACCGAGCCATTTGTTTCCGCCATCGATTGGGCGCGCATCCATTTCCTGTGGGGTGATGAACGGTGCGTGCCGCCGGATCATGAGGCCAGCAACTATCGCATGGCGCGCGAAACACTGCTCGCTCATGTCCCCGTTCCCGAAGCGAACGTGCATCGCATGAGGGGCGAGGACGATCCCGAAGCGGCGGCCAACGATTATGAGCACGTGTTGCGTCGCTTGCTGCGCACTCCGACTGGCCCCCCGCGCGCTGAGCCAGCATTCCGGCTCGACCTGGTACTCCTCGGTCTGGGGGCCGATGGGCATACCGCATCACTCTTTCCGGGCGGGTCGAGTCTGCACACCGATGACTGGGTCGCCGCGGAATTTGTTCCCGCCGTGTCGATGTGGCGAATGACGCTGACACCGGTGGTCATCAACGCGGCGGCGGAGATTGTGTTCCTCGCTTCCGGTCAGGCGAAGGCGGACATCGTGCGGAAGGTGCTCGCGGGTCCCGTTTCGCCAGTAGCCTTGCCGGCGCAGTTGATTGGCAGCGCGGGGGAGCGTGTCCGCTGGCTACTCGACGCGCCCGCTGCTTCCGGCCTTCACCCGCAACGATCGTCAGGCTAGACGGACGTGTAACCTCCGTCGACGAGGTAGTAGCCGCCGGTGATGAACGATGCTTCCTCGGACGGGAGGAAGCACACGAGCGGTGCAACCTCCTCCGGTTGGCCCAGCCGACCAAGGGGATGCCGTGCTACGCCTGCCTGGGATGATAGCGACCTTTTCCGCGAACGCGCTCCTGTTGCCTCCCGTGGCCGCCTGACCGCGACGATGCTGGCGTTTCATTTGATGTTGTGAGATGTGGACCATCATCGCAAGCGCATCACTCAGTGCGCAGCCCGGTAGCGTAGCGAGCGGGCCCGCGCGGGATGTTGTGCCCGGTACGACCGTTATGCGCAATGGTACAGACGCTTCATTGCTTCCTGTGTACGAAGTGGGCACGATGCGAATGCCACTGTGACGGAGAGGCCGGACCATGAGTGATGACGACGAATCGGCGCGAGCGGGCCGTGCACGACGCGGTTACGTGGTCATCGACCAGGCGGATGAGATCGACGTGACCTCTTACGACAGTTTCCCGGCCAGCGATCCTCCGTCGTGGATCGCCACGGGAATCGGGTCGCCGCACGCGCAGGAGCCGAACGGCGGCGATCCGCCACTCGTTCCTCCGGCCCATTCGCCACCTCGTTAGGCGGGAGCATGAAGCTTTTCCTGGACACCGCCGAACTGGATGAGATCACCATCGCGCAGCGCTGGGGGGTTCTCGACGGCGTCACGACCAATCCCAGCCTGTTTGCCAGGGTCGGCGGAAACTACGACGACGTCCTGAAACAGATCTGCCGGATCACCAACGGTCCGGTGAGTGCCGAAGTCGTGGGGGAGCACGTCGACGACATGCTGCGCGAGGGACGCCATTTCGCGCAGCTGGCCCCGAACATCGTGGTCAAGGTCGCGATGAGCGAGGAAGGGCTGGAGGCGATTGCACGCCTGACGAGTGAGGGCATCAGGACCAACTGTACGCTGATCTTCAGCGCCAACCAGGGCCTGCTGGCGGCGAAGGCGGGGGCCTCGCTCCTGTCGCCTTTCGTGGGCCGCCTGGACGACATCAACGAACATGGCATGGAAGTCGTGCGTGACCTGGCGGCCATCGTGAGGATGCACGGCCTCAAGTCCGAAGTGCTGGCGGCGTCGATCCGGCATCCACGTCATGTCACCGAAGCGGCACTCGCGGGCGCACACATCGCCACGGTGCCTCAGAAAGTCCTGCGGCAGATGATCCACCACCCTCTCACGGACAGCGGCATCCTCAAGTTCCGGAAGGATTGGGACGAGGTGCAGGCATGACCACACGCGTCGCCATCAACGGCCTCGGACGAATCGGCCGGGCGCTCCTGAAGTTGGTGACGGAGGAGCCGGCACTCGAGCTGGTCGCCGTCAACGACCTGGTGGACGCCTCGAACCTCGCCTACCTGATACGCTTTGATAGCGTGTATGGGCGCTACGGGAAATCCGTGGCGGTCGACGGCGGCGAACTTGTCATTGACGGCCGCAAGCTGCGGACGCTGAGCCATCGCGATCCACTGGCGCTCCCCTGGAAGGAGCTCGACGTGGACCTGGTCTTCGAATGCACCGGCGCACTCACGCAGCGTGCGGACCTCGAGAAGCACGTGGCTGCGGGGGCGCGGATTGTCCTGCTTTCGGCTCCATCAACGGGCGTCGAGGTCGTCGTGCATGGCGCCAACCCAGGATCCGGCTCGTCGAGCATCATCTCCTGCGCCAGCTGCACGACGAACTGCATAACGCCGATCGTCGAGGTCATGGGCCGCCGTATCGGCATCAGGAAGGCGGTCATGACGACGGTGCATGCCTACACGTCTTCGCAAGCGCTCGTCGACGGACCGAACAAACGCTTCCGCCGTGGCCGGGCAGCGGGGGCGAACCTCGTCCCGACTACGACCGGTGCCGCGCTCGCGACGACGCGTGCGCTCCCGGAATTCGAGGGCCGCTTCGACGGTATCGCGCTCCGGGCGCCCATTCCTGTCGGATCGATCGCCGACGTCACCTTCATCACGTCGCGGCCAACGACCGTGGACGAGGTGAATCGCATCTTTACGGAGGAGGCCGACAGCGAACGGTACAAGGGGGTGCTCGGAGTTTCGCGAGATCCACTCGTTTCGTCGGACATCGTCGGCGATTCGCGAGCATCCATCATTGACGTGGAGCTCACGAGGGTCGTCGACGGCGACCTGGTCAAGATCATGAGCTGGTACGACAACGAATGGGGCTATGCCAATCAGATGGTACGTGAGGCGGTTTCCATGAGCCTCGCACGTCAGCGCACAGCGGCGCGGCCTCACTAGTTCGCGATCCTCTCAAACCACAAGGAGCCTTACCATGATCCATGTCACTCCGCATGCCAGCGCGCTGCCGGAGAAGTCGTTCCTTCAATCAGCGCTTTCACAACTGGCACTGCACGCCCGCGGCTCATCCGCGAAGCAGGGCGTACTTCGTGAGGGCGCCAAGCTGGGGCTCATCGTCGCGATAGCGACCTGGTTGTGGCTGGTACTGGTCGACGCCGTGTCGGGCGATCCCTTCCGCGTCATAACGACGTTAGGCGGCATCGTCGCCTTTTCCGTCGGCCACGGCATCCTCAACGTGGTGTACGGCGTGTCCCTCGTGTCGTGCGTCCACGGCGCCGTGCGTGAGCCAAGCCTCGTCATGGCCGCGTTGTTCGGGTTCGTCATGGTGGAGATCGGATTCATCATGTTCACCGCGGCGCTCTCCTCCTTTCTCGGCGGGATCGCGTGGTTGTCCATACTCGGCGGGAGCCTGGTTGGCGCCGCGATCGCATTCCTGCTCCTGCTGCAGGCGCATCCATTGAAGACCCTGCTGCATCGGGCCGAAACGGAGCCCTGAGGGAGTTCATCCGCAACGTCCCCCGCGCGGATTCCCCTGGCTCACTTTTCTGATATTTTTCACTCGGCCGTCATGAAACGAACCGCAGGCCTCGCCCCGTAATTCCCCAGCAGGCAGGCCACCCCCCACAGGTTCAAACCTTCGGGTAGGCTCAACCATCTCACTCCGTGAGCGTTGAGACCGACCCACACATGACGGTGCCGATCATCGACGACGACTCGCTGCGGGAAGAGCGAATCGCACAGGAGGTCGCTCGAGCCACGGCGGGAGACCGTCAGGCCTTCGAGGAGTTGTACCGCGTTCATGTGAATCGCGTCTTCGCGCTCTGCGTCCGGATGACGAATGATCGTGCGGCAGCTGAAGAGCTGACCCAGGACGTCTTCGTTCGGGCGTGGCAGAAGCTCTCGCTCTTTCGTGGCGACAGCGCGTTCGGAACCTGGCTGCACCGACTGGCCGTGAACGTCGTGCTCAACGCGCGAAAGACCGAGGGGCGGGACCGGAAGCGGTTCGGCGGCCGTGATGCCGAACCGGAAGATGAACCGATCGAGTGGCAGATCACGGCCCGGGTGACGACGCCCGGACTGGCGATGGACCTGGAACAGGCGATCGGGATGCTGCCGCCGGGAGCGCGAAAGGTTTTCGTCCTGCACGACGTCGAAGGCTACAAGCACGAGGAGATCGCCGAGCAACTGGCGATCACCACTGGGGGAAGCAAGGCGCAGTTGCACCGGGCACGGATGCTCCTGCGCAAGGCTCTGGAGCGATAACGATGACCATGACCTGCGAACACGTCGACAACGTTCTTTCGGACTGGCTCGAGGGTGACCTCGACCTGCCGCGGCGCCGGGCGGTGGACGCCCACCTGCGGGAATGCCTGCGTTGCGCGTCGATCGTCCGTGATATCGACGGACTTCGCCGCGATGCGGCCAATCTTCCCGAACTCGCGCCGTCACGCGACCTGTGGGACGGCATCGCGGCGCGCATCGAAACGCCGGTCGTCGAGATCACTCCTCGTCAGGCGGCAGCGACCCCGGTGCGCCGGACCTGGCAGATGGCGGCCGCCGCGGTCGTACTCATGGCCGCCTCGTCAGTCATCACGTACCTCGTGGCCACGGGCGGCAGCGGCCAGGTGGGCTCCACCGTCGCCGCCGGGGACACCAACGCGATCGGAATGCCGGCGAATGTCGTCGTGCCGTCGCGCACCTCGACCGGCGGCGCCACGTTGGTTCGCGCCGAGCCGATGGCGGCCGAGGTGGTGTATGCGCAGGAGATTTCACGCCTGCGCATCATCCTCGACGAACGTCGCGGCAGCCTGGACTCGGCCACCATCAACACGGTCGAGAAGAGTCTCATCGCGATCGACAAGGCCATCGCCGACGCACGTCGCGCGCTGGCCGGTGACGCGTCCAGCCAGTTCCTCACTGAACAACTGAATTGGGCCCTCGAGAAGAAGCTTGGCGTGCTGCGTCGCGTGGCGCTGCTGCCGGTGA
>CAMPKM010000067.1 GCA_946887155.1 uncultured Gemmatimonadota bacterium | reverse complement strand
CGACTGGGTTACATGCCGGAACACGATTGCCTGCCCAGCCAGGTGAGCGCCGCCGAATTCCTGACGCACATGGCCGAGGTGAGCGGACTTCCGCCGACGATTGCCCGCACACGGGCAGCCGATACGCTACGCCACACAGGCCTGTTCGAGGAGCGATATCGCGCCATCGGCGGCTATTCGACGGGAATGAAGCAGCGGGTGAAGCTCGGGCAGGCACTGGTACACGATCCAGCGTTCGTATTCCTCGACGAGCCGACGGCGGGACTCGATCCCCTCGGGCGAGAGGAGATGCTGACGCTGGTGCGCAAGACCCACCGCGAGTTCGGCATCAGCGTGCTGTTTTCGTCTCACCTGATGGCCGACGTCGAGCGGACCTGCGACCGGATCATCGTGCTCCAGGGTGGACGACTCGTGGAGTCCGGCGAGGTGGGCCAGTTCACCCGTGAAACAGAGACGGTACACCTCGAGGTGGACACCAACCGGGACGCCCTCGTCAGCGCGTTGCAGCGTCGCGGCGTCGGCGTCTCGACCGAGGGCAGCGGACTCACGATCGAGGGGCCTGACGAGAGCGTGTACGACCACATTCGCGATGCGCTGGTGGAATCGCAGGCGCCGTTGCGGCGCATGGCGCCGCGACGGCGCGCCCTGACCGAGCTCTTCGAACGCACATGACTACCGAGGTCGCTCGTCAGGCAGCCACCAATAGTGGCGGCAGTACCGGAACGGTATTCGACATCGGCTACCGCAACTATACCGGCACCCGGGAAGGTCGCGGCCGATCGCGCACCGCGATCTTCAAGGATGGAATACGCATCGCGCTTGGTCTTGGTCGTGGGCCGAGGGCAAAGATTCTACCCTGGTTGTTCATCGGCATCCTCGCCTTTATCGGCCTGATCATGGCGATGGTCGCCGGGGCCGCCGAACGGATCGCCGGACCTGGAGCCGCGCAGCAGCTTCCCTCGCACGGTGACTACTACGGGATCGTCGCGAGTATCCTCTTTGTGTTCGCCGCTATCGTCGCACCGGAACTGCTGTGCCGGGATCGGCGCGAAGGGACCATCAACCTGTACCTCGTGCGGCCCGTCACCGGTTCCGACTATCTCTGGTCGCGCTGGGCGGCATTCATGGTGGTGACGCTCTTCGCCACCTGGCTCCCGCAAGTCATCCTGTTCCTCGGCCTGGCGATGGGCGACAGCGTGCCGCTCGCGTATCTGCAGAACCACTGGGTCGATGTCCCGAAGTTTCTCCTTGCCGGCATCGCCATGGCGGCGTACGCGACCAGCCTGGCCATGTTGACGGCGTCATTCACCACGCGCCGCGCCTACGCCTCGGTCTTCCTGGTGGGGCTGTTCCTGATCTCCACTCCGTTCACGATAGGCCTGGCGGAAGAGATCGAGGGTATCGTCGGCCAGTGGATCTCGATGTTCAGCCTCCTGAACATTCCCTTGCACGTGAACGACGTGATCTTCGGCGAACCTGGTGAGATCACCGAAACCGCCCCAGCGCGGGCGTTCGGGTCGACCGCGCTGGTGTCCTGGTATTTCCTCTGGACGTTCCTGTCGACCGGCATGTTGTGGTGGCGCTACCGGAGGCTCACACCATGACGGTGCCGGTAATTCGTGTCGACGGCGTGTCGCGCTGGTTCGGCAGCGTGGTCGCCGTGAGCGACGTGACGTTCGACATCCATCCCGGCATCACCGGGTTGCTGGGGCCTAACGGCGCCGGCAAGACGACGCTGCTGCGCATGATGACCGGACTCGCCGAGACCTCGAACGGGACCATCACCGTGTTCGGGGAGCCGGTGCGCGACAATCCCCCGCTCTACCGCCGGATCGGCGTGATGTCGGAGCACGAGACGGTGTACGGATTCATGAAGGGCCGCGAGTTCGTGCGCATGATGGGGCGACTGCGGAACGTGCAGAACCTTGAAACAGCCGTCGACAAGGCGATCGGACTGGTTGACCTGGCCGATGCGCAGCATCGCCCGATGGACACGTATTCGCGCGGCATGCGCCAGCGGATGCGACTGGCCGCCACGCTGGTCCACGATCCCGACTTGCTGATCCTCGACGAGCCGCTGAACGGCGCCGACCCGCGCCAGCGCGTGCAGTTCCAGACCCTGTTGCGAACCCTGGCGGCACAGGGGCGCACGATCGTGCTGTCCTCGCACATCCTGGAAGAAGTCGAGCAACTGGCGGAAACCGTGTTGCTCATCGTCAACGGCAAGCTCGCCGCGTCAGGCGGGTTCCGGGCTATCCGCGCCGCCCTCAACCAGCGTCCGTACCACGTGCGAGTGATGTGTGATGACCCACGCCGGCTGGCGTCCGGCATTGTTGGCCTCGGGTCTGTCGACGCCGTACACGTCGATCCCGATGGCGCCCTGGTCGTGCTCAGCCGGAACGTACTCGACCTGCAGGTCGAGCTTCCCCGATTGGCCCAGTCCGCGCAGATCCGTCTCTTGCGCGTCGAACCGCTCGACGATTCGCTCGAGAGCGTGTTCGGCTACCTGGTGGAGGGCTGAACGACATGGGCGCAGTCTATTTGCTGACTCTTCGGCAGCTCACCGGACGCTGGCGGCTACTGATCATGGCGACACTGGCGACGTTGCCGGTGCTCATGTCGATCCTGGCGCTCAGTCAACCGGATGCGCCCACGGTCACCGAATTCGAGAACGTGGTGTTGAGTTCGATGCTGGCGGGGTCCATCCTCCCGCTCGTGGTGCTGGCGATCGGCGCCGCCGCCTTCGCCAATGAAATCGAAGACCGGACGATCGCCAACCTCACGCTGGCACCGGTCCCGCGCTGGCAGATCGCGCTGCCGAAGCTGCTGGCGATCATCACGATTGCCAGTCCGTTCATCGCCGCGAGCACGTTCTTCACGACCCACATCGCGTTCCTCGCCGACACCAGGGCCACGCTGGCCGTCGTCGGCGCATCGCTATTGGGTGTCGCGATGTACGCGTCGGTTTTCACGTGGCTCGGCCTGGTCAGTACCCAAGCCATCGGGATCGGGCTCCTCTACATCGTGCTCTGGGAAGGCCTTTTCGCGCGCTTCGTCGCCGGGGTGCGGCTTCTCAGCATACGGTACTTCTCGATCGACCTGATGCACGGGTTCGACGCGCGCCGGTTCGAGAACGGGAATCACCTTGGCCTGATCCCGGTCTCGATCATCGCGGCGGCAATCGTTGGCGGATTCCTGTTCCTGTCCATCCGGCGGTTGCGCCGGATGGACATCCCCTGACACCTAGCGAGTTTCCGTCGCCACTTCGTGGTGCTCGACGTGCACCGCGCCCTCTTCCGGACGTTTCCGCACGCCCCGGCGTTCCGCCCAGGCCTGGGTGAACTCGGCGCCGAACAGGACGATCATGCCGCCGTAGTAGATCCAGACGAGAATGATCGCCAGAGCGCTGGCGGCGCCGTACGCATCACCCGGCGCGCTCCGCCCGAGGTAGAAGCCGATGACGAACTTGCCGACGACGAACAGTATCGACGTGACCAGCGCGCCGAGCCAGACATCTCCCCACGCAACCTCGGCATCAGGGAGGAAACGGAAAATCGCCGCAAAAAGCACCGTGATGACGGTGAAAGACAGTGTGATGTCCATGGCATGGAGCGCCGGCTCGGGGATGAACGTCATCCTGGCGCCTAACGCACTCAACAACGCCGATACCGCCAGCGACACGGTCAAAAGAAAAGCCACGGCCAGGATCATTCCTGCTGACAGCACGCGCTTGGCGATGAAACGGCGGATGCCGCCCTGCTTCGGATCCGGCTTCACTTCCCAGGCCCGGTTCAGGGCACCCTGCAGTTGCATGAACGCCCCGAGCGATCCGAACAGCAGGGCACCCAGGCCGAGCAGCGTCGCTACGGCGCTCCCGGCGCCCGGACGTTTTGCGTGAAGCAGCATGTCACGGATGGCCTGGCCCGCGTCAGGCCCGATGAGTGACGAGAACTGTGTTTCCAGCGATGCCTGCACCTCGGTCGGGTCCCAGAATGCCCCGACGACCATCGTCAGCAGGATGAGCATCGGCGGAAGGGCGAAGACCGTGTAATAGGCGAGTGCCGCCGCGCGCACCGAGCATTCGTCTTCGCTGAAATCCTTCACGATGCGCTTCAGGAAGTCGAAGACGCCGCGGCCTACCAACTTCGGGTCCACCGGATGAGGGCGCCGATAACCTGGTGCATCTTCGGCTGCAGGCCACTGGTCAGCGAAGGCTGCACCGGGTGATACCGGGTCTCGAGGCTGGTCCGGAGCCGCCATTGCGTGCCGAAGCGGCGCTCGAGCGTTGCACCGGGAACGGCGAGGGTCGGGCGGATCTGGCCCACGAAGAAGGTATTCCGGTCCAGGTACTTGCCGACCTCGATCTGCGTGCCGCGGGCGACCGTGCCTAACGCGCCCAACGACAGGCCGGGCGGCAGGTCGGCCGGCCGGATGTTCAGGACGTCGAACGCCGTGCGCTCGGCCAGGTCGGACTCGACCTCGGTCAGCAGGGCGCCCAGCGCGACGCTGCCGAGCTGGCGGGTGGCCAGGCTGGCAACATTCCCGGCCAGCGACGACCCGGAGAGTCCGCCGCCCTCGAAGCCCGAGCCCTCGAACTGCAGCAATGACGTCGACGACTGCCCGAAGGCGAGGAACGAGATGAGGTCCGACTGGTTGAGCGTCGGCTGGGCATTGCTGCTGAGCGTCACGTTAGGCCGTTCGAGCGTCCCGCCGATGGTGACCTGGATGTCGAATGGCGCGCGCCCCGCCTGGCGGACCTCGTGGAGCGCGACGAGCTGCAACACCGGATTCGCCATCGGACCGGTGAAGCGCGCCGATCCCTGGCTCACGCGAAAGCGCCTTCCATAAAGCTCGTAGTCGCCGTAGTCCGAGTAGAGTGCGCCGGTCACGCGCAATTCCTCGTCACCGGTGGCGCGTTCGATGGCCAGGTCACCGTACATCTCGACGTTGGCCTCGCGGGAGCGGGCCCATGTCCCCCGCATCACCCGCACGCGGACGTTCACGTTCGCGTTCTGCAGGACAGGACTTGGCGGCGCAATCTCGAGCTCGCGGGCCAGCGCCGTATCGACCACGGCGAACACGGTCGGATCCCCGGTGTTGATCAGGTTGAACTGCTCCGGATCCGGGATCAGGAGGATCCCCTGCACGACATCGATCGTGCCACCAACGGCGAGCGTATCGATCGGGCCGCGGAAGGCGAGGGTCGACGTCACCACCAGTTCACCCTGATAGTTGTCGAGGACACGCGTTTCGTCGGCCACGATGTCGACGTCGAGGATCGGCCGCTGCGGGTTCGCCAGGAGCACGGCGCCGCGCGCCCGCAACGGGCCACCGCTGTAGCCGACCAGCGAGTCGATGACGAGCCGGTCCTCGTACATGAACGCGCGCCCGCGCGTGTTGACCACGGTCACCCCCAGGCTCCGGAAGCCCAGTTGCGGCATGTCAAGGGCCACGTCACCCTCGTAGCGCAGGCGCTCCCACGTTCCGCGCAGCGCGACCCGGCCGCTCGCGTGTCCGGTCACGACCGAGAACTCATCGACAAACTGCGCCAGCGGGCCCAGGGGGATGCTGTCACCCTCGAGGACCACGGAGAGCTCGCCGGCCACCTTCCGGTCGACGATCGAATCGCCTAACGACAGGTCGACCGGCAGCTCCCCGCTCAACCGCGCCAGGACTCCTCCGGTGACGTTCCGGAGATCGCCGTCGAATGCCAGGCGGCGGTCAGCATAGTTGAACCGGGTCTGGAACTCCGGGAAAGCACGATTCGCGTACGTGGGGGCCCGCATCCCCGCCGACCCGTTGATCCGGAGCGACGTCCGCGTTCCCTCGAGGTCGGCCGAGAATGAGGCGATGCCGTCGACCGGCACCGTGCTCTGCAGGAGCGTAATCCACGGTGCCAGGCGCAGGCTGTCGACGCGTATTTCGAGACGCCCCGGATCCCGGTCGGGAAGTTCGCCGTTGACGAAAATGCGCCCCCGGCCGGCCCCTTCGCCCGAACGCAGCTCGAGGGAGTCGATCGTTAGGCCGAGTCCCTTCCAGGCTACGGTGCTGGCATGCGTCGAGCGCCAGGTCACGGAATCCAGCTGGAGGTTGACGTCCTGCAGCGTGACTTCACCCTCGTTCGCCCGCACTGCATAACGAGCCCGCAACTGGTAGACGGCCGTGTCGCCGGGGTAGATGGAGACGTTCACGTCTCCGCTCCCGCCACGGTAGGTGCCGCGCACGTGGGTGCTGTCGAAGGCAAACCCGCTCACGCGCAGCGAGTCGACGCCGGCTTCGGCGGTCAGGAGGACATCCGGCGTCCGGATATCGGCCCAGGTGAAATCGACCGAGCCGTTCCCGACCTCGGTGCCGCCATACACGAGATGCGTGATGTTCGCCTTGCCGCGAGCCGAGAAGCGCGGAATTCCACCCTGCAGCGTGCCGGTTACCGAGACCGCGCCGGCAAGGGAATCGCGCGCCACCGAATCCGACACGAGTACCGCGGGGAGTCTGACGGGTGTCCGGCGTCGATCCGCCCGGCGGGCAAGGATCGCCGCGATGCTGGCCGTGTCACCGACGGAACGCAGGGAGTCGAGCCGCGCGCGGCGGGCGGCGCGAAACCCGGCGAGTGGCCGCGCTCGAATGACCGTCGTATCACGAACCGAAATCCATCGCTCCAGGCCGGCGACGGACGTGAGCTCGATGCCATAGTCGAGCGTTCCTTCCTTTCCTGCGACCAGTCCAAACGTGCCGTTGGCGGTCACGACACCGAATGCCGTGCGCGCGCGAAGCGAATCCACGTGAAGCACTCCATCACGCGCGGTCGCAACGGCTACCGCTTCACCCACGCGGGTGCTGTCGAACACGAAGTCGCGCAGTCGGAGGGTGACCCTGGCGTCCATGGTCGCGGGCGTCGTGCCGTGTCCGTCGATGGTGGCGACGCCGTTCAGGTCCGTCTGCGGCAACGATGGCGCCATCGCCTGCACGTCGATGCCGAACAGCCGAACGGTCGCCTGGTACCGCCGATCCGCTGAAGCAACGTCGAACGTGCCCTCGACGCCAAGGCTGCCCGCCGGTAGTTCCAGGGCCAGCGTGGAGCGCAGGTTGGACAGGGTGCCGGCGACCTTGCCCGTTCCGCGCACTTCACCGCGGAGATCCATGTCCGGCTTGAATCGCTGCACCAGCTCGAGGGAGAGTGGCGTCAGGCGCACGTCGAGATCCATGCGCATGCTGTCCGCGGGCGCGACGGATCCCTCGGCCACGAGCGTCGACGTATGCCCGTCCTCGTAATGGCGAATGGTCGCGGCGCCGTTGAATCGCGACGCGGTCGATCCGGAGACCACGGCATCCACGTTGACGGTACCGCCTAACGGCAGATCGGGGGCGAATTCCCGGGCCAGGGTGACCGGCAGCTCGCGCAGCGTGATGCGCAGGTTTTCGGCCGTCGTGTACCTCCCCGTGCCGATCCCGCCCCGGGCCGTGAGCTTGAAGGGCGCATGACGGTCGGCGTCGAACGTGCCGTTCACGTCCGCGCGCAACGCGGTCGGCGGTCCGGAGAGACGCGCCGTGCCCGTATACGAACCGGGAATGCGAGACTGGAACCCCGGCAGCAGCTCCTCGACGAGGTCAGTCGTGAACCGGGTCAGCCGCAGGTCCGCTTCGCGCAGCTCGATGCGATCGGGATTGATCGCCACGCCGAGTCGGCCGGCAATGCGGGTTTCGTCGACGCGAAGTCGCGCATTGCTGAATTCGTAGACGGACGTGCCGGTGTCACGGATCGTCGCCGTCAGGTTGATGCGACCACCCCCGCGCTCCGGCATGGCGGGGTGGATGCTGCGGATGTCGGCGAACGAGAGCGAATCGCTCTCGATGTCGAGGTCGAGTTCACCCGCCGAAACGTGATAGGAGAGCGCCCCGGCGATGGTCGACTCGGGCAGTTTCAGCTCGACGTCACTGACCGATACGGTGTCCTCGACGATCCGTACGTCTCCCGCGAACTCGCGAATCACCACGTCCGGCGCGCGTAGCGGCGTCGCCTGCATGCTCAGCTCCGCAACGCGAAACGCGATGGCAGAGCTGTCAGGATGCGCCCACACGAGACGTGGAATCCGCGCGTCGATGTCCCGGAATTCCATCGTTTGCCGGAGGCCGTAGCCGACCCGTTCGACGCGCAGGCGAGTCTCTCCAGCGAATGCCGTCGACGTACTGTCGCCTACGGTGCGGGTGACTGGCTCGTCACCAACGTACGGCTGATGGACGATCAGGGTCCCGTCGCGGATCGTGACGCCATGCAGGTCGACCCATGAGCCGAAACCGGTCGGTGTGTCGCGCGGAAGTGTGTCGGTGGTCTCGAAGATCTCTTCGTAATTCCAGTCGCCGCCCGGGACCTTTGAGACCGTCACCACCGGTCGGTCCAGCTCGACCGACCGGATGATGATCCGACGCGACAGGAGCGCAGAGAGCGACAAGCGGGCGCGGATGCGGTCGGCGACCAGGAAGGGACGACCCTCCTTATCGGTTATGGAGACATCGACCAGGTCGAAGCGATCGAGGAGGTTCCCGTCGATGCGCCCGACCATGACGTCGCCGTTCACGATCCCGCGAATGGCATCCAGCGCAAAGCGACGGACGCGCTCACGACCGTAGTAGGTGCCGTTCAGGATGATGCCACCGACGAGCACGATCACGAGCAGCACGGCGATGCCCGCCGACACCAGACTGAGAGTCCGCTTCATTCGCATGGCCTAGAACGGAGGACCGATGGCCAGGTGCAGGCGGAGCCGGCTCAACACCTGACTGAGGAAGCCGCCTCGGGTGTCCAGCGGATCGTATCGCCGCGCCGTGTTCAAGGTCACGAGTTCCGGCCCGTTGGGCGTGGAAACCTGCGTCACGACGGGCAGGTTCTCGACCAGCGTAGGCCTGACGCCGAGGTCAAGGCGCACCGGCCCGACCGGCGTTTCCATGCGGATCCCGAAGCCGGGGGTCACGGCGGTCGTGGCGCCCAGCAGGTCGGTGAGCTGGTTGGTGCCGATGACCGCACCGTCCAGGAACAGCGCACCGCTGATGCCATGCACCGGCCAGAGCTGGAACCGGTACTCGATGCTGAACTCGGCCACCGCCGTCCCGCCTAACGGCTGCGGCTGGAACGCCGCCGCTTCGAGACCGGCGATGTTCGGATTGCAACTGCCGTCCTGCAACTGCGCGGACGTGCAAGGCGCGGCGAGGGCGGTGTCGGTAAGCGCCGTGGGAGACACGGTCAGCACTCGCGGACCGAGTTGGCGCTCACCGAACCCCCGTACCGACAGCGAACCCCCGGCGTAGAAACGCTTGCGAGGATGGATCACCCGCTCCTCGCCGATCGGGATGCCCAGCGCCGCATTGGTGCCACGGCCCGCTCCAACCCAGCCGACACGAACGCGGCCCGCGAGCACGGATGTTCGTGACAGCCCGCGATACGTGCTCGCGGTCACCTCGGCGCGGTTGTAGCGGAAGTCGGATGCCGTGAACGACGATGCGTGCTCGACGTCGATGCGGGCGCGGTACCCGCGATTGGGCGTGAAGGGATCGTTCGTGACATCGAACTGCGTGACGGACGCGATCGGCGACAGAATGTGGCCGTCCGCGAGCACGTTGATGAGTGACGTCAGGCAGACGCCAAAGCTGACGCAGAAGTAGACGTCCGACGCGTCGACGCGCGACACTTCGTACGTGTACCCGAGCGTCGAATTCGTGCGCCGTCCGAAATCCCGCGTGAACGCGAGGCTCGCGCCGTGTCCCCGCTCGACGGCAATGCCCGGAACCGTTCGGCGGTGCGCGAAGACCGATATGCCCAGCTGGTTATGTATCGAGAAAAACCAGGGTTGGGTGATGCCGGCGCTGAGCGACCAGGTGGGCTTGAGGAACGCGTCGCGCGAGTCGTCGGTCGCCCCGTCGGTCACGTCGTAGAAGATGCCCTGTCCGTTGAGTGAACTGGCGAGCAGGTTGCTCAAGGTGGTTCGCAGCGACAGCCGCCGCGCGCTGCCGAAGAAGTTGTAGCGCGAGAAGTCTGCGTCGACCTGGCCGAAATCCGCTGTCGTCACGCCGGCCGCGAGATCGAGGCGGTTCAGGTTCGCTTCGACAACGCGAATCCGCACCATGCGCAGCGAATCACCGGTCGCTGGCGTCTCGATATCCAGCTCGGTGAAGAGATTGGACAGGTAGAGGTTCTGCTGGCTCCCGAGGACCGCACTGCGCTTGAACAGGTCCCCAGGCTTGAACGTCAGCAGGCGATGAATCGTTTCGTCGGAGACCTTTTCGTTCCCGACGACTTCCACGCTATCCACGAAAACGAGCGGCCCAGGATCGATCGTGATCGACACCGGACCGCCATTCGACGTTTCGGACACCTGGCTGGTGTCGAGCACGATCTCGGCCGCCGCGTGACCTCGCTCCCACAGTTCATCGCGCAGCAGGAGGATCGTCGAGTCCATGGCGATCAGGTTGAGCGGATCGCCGGCCTCCAGTTGCACTGAACGATCGATGGCCTGTTGTGGCAGCACGCTGTCGGCCTGGGTGTCGCGCAGCGACTGAATGAGCGTCGGTTCCTTCTCCTCGATGTCGAAGATCGCTCGCACTCCGTACGAGCAGAGC
>CAMPKM010000066.1 GCA_946887155.1 uncultured Gemmatimonadota bacterium | reverse complement strand
CTCCACGTTCGCTCGCCGAACCGGAACGCGTTTCCGATCATCATGACACATGGCTGGCCGGGTTCGATCGTCGAATTCATCGACGTGATCGACCCGCTGACCAGGCCGGAATTGCACGGCGGCGATCCGTCAGACGCATTTCACGTCGTGATCCCTTCGCTGCCGGGCTTTGGGTTCTCAGGTCCGACCCGCGAGACAGGCTGGAACAACCACCGAATCGCGCGGGCATGGGCGGAACTCATGGCGCGACTGGGCTACGAGCGGTATGGCGCCGTCGGAAACGATGCCGGGTCGATGATCAGTCCGGAACTCGGGCGTATCGATGCTGGTCATGTCGCCGGCATTCATGTCACGCAGGTGTTCTCGTTCCCGTCTGGCGATCCTGACGAGATGAACAACCTGACCAGCGACGAGATGTCACAACTGCAGACGCTGCAATGGTTCCTCGAGAACAAGTTCAGCTTCAACACGCTGCTGTCGCAACAGCCGCAGACCATCGGGTACGCGATCGATGATTCCCCGCTTGGCCTGCTTGCCTGGCAGGCGCAGTTGCTTGGCGAGGATCTCGACGAAGACTTTGCCCTCACCAACGTGATGATCTACTGGCTGACACGGACGGGTTCCTCGGCGGGCCGCCTGTACTTCGAGAACGCACACACACCGCACTCTCACACGCAACCGGCAACGACGCTGGCCCTCGGGCTCGCCGGGTTCGGCGGTGACTTCTACGGGTTACGCCGGTTTGCGGACAGGGAACACTCGAACATCGTTCATTGGAATACGTACGACCGTGGCGGCCACTTCGCGGCGCACAAGGCCCCGGAGCTGTACGTCCCTGACGTCCGCGAGTTCTTCCGCATGATCGGGCGTTGAACACGCTGCCGCTCGCGGGTATTGGACGAGCGTTTGTTGCCATCGCATTGCTCGGCATTGGAACGGAGCACATCATCTTTCAGGAGTTCGTCCTGGGCCGCGCCCCACCATGGCCCGTTGGGCTCCCGGGCAAGTCGGTATGGGCGATTGGATCGGGAGTTTTTGTCATGGCGGCCGCTATCATGCTCGTTATGCGGCGGTGGGCACGCCAGGCGATGCTGGGGCTGGCGTTCATGGTTTCTGTCTGGGCTCTCCTCCGGCACCTGCCGATCGTCCTTACTGATCAACTCCTTGCCGGAAGCTGGACGCGAGCGGGCAAGGCCCTCACGTTCGTTGGGGGACTGGCGGCGGTAGCCGGTACGCTGCCGCTCGTCGATAGTGGGATCGGGAGGCGTTATGCGAACGCGACCGGATCGCTCGTCAGGCTGGGAGCTATCTGCCTTGGCTGCTTCCTGATCATCGGCGGATTGCAGCACTTCAAGTTCACGGCGTTCGTTATGACGCTCTTCCCGGCGTGGTTTCCGGGAAATCTCACGTACTGGACGCGTTTCGCGGGAATCGCCCTGATGGCCGGCGGCGCTGGACTCCTGATCCCGCGCACGACACGGCTCGCTGGGATGCTGGTCGGGCTGATGCTCTTCTCCTGGGTCTGGATCGTGCACCTGCCACGGATGTTCGTCAGCGTGAGCGACGGAATCGCGGTGTTCGAGGCGCTGGCGTTTGCGGGAATTGCCCTGGTCGTGAGTTCAGCGACTGACACGAGGCACCGTCATTCCCGGTGACCCCGCGTGGCCTACGCACCGGTTGAGCGCGACCACTGAGTTCTCGCTACTTCATGACGACGACCCGGATGTCGCTGTCGCGCTCCAGCACATTCACGCCGACGTCGCGTTCATGACGGATGAGCTCGAGGTCCACCCGGCCTGCTCCCACCCGCAGCCCCGTCAATCGCACCTCGGGAAGAAACGCGGGCAGCGTGGGAGTCGCGAAGACCACCTCCGACTTCGCTCCGTCTATGCGGAGCCCGACCATCGACGCCAGCAGCAGGAACACCGAGGCCGACGCCCAGGTTTGCGGCGAGCAGGAAACCGGGTATTGCGTCGGACTCTCTCCCGGACGGCGCCGGAACCCGCAGAATAATTCCGGCAGGCGGTGCAAGGCGAAAAAGAGACTCGCGTCGTACATCGCCTTGAACACCGTTTCGGCTTCCCCCATCAGGCCATAACGAGCGAAGCCCGCGGCTACCAGCGCGTTGTCATGCGGCCAGATGGAGCCGTTGTGGTACGCCATCGGATTGTAGCGGCGGATGCCTGACGCGACCGTCCGTATCCCCCATCCGGAAAACGAGGCCGGTTCCAGCAACGTCGACGCCACGCGCGCCGCACGTTCGGCGCTCGCGATGCCAACCCACAGGCAGTGGCCCGCGTTCGAAGTCCTGATCTCGCACGGACGCTTGTCCCCATCGAGCGCGAACACGTAGGTGCCGAGTTCTTCGGACCAGAAGGTTTCCTCGAACGCCTTGCGGATGTCTTCCGCCTGGGTCGTCAGGCGGTCCGCCGTGCCGGTTTCGCCCAGGCGTTGCGCGAGGTTGGCCGCCGCCCGGCGGGCCGCGTACACGTAGCCCTGTACTTCGCACAGGGCGATCGGACCTTCCGCCAGTTCGCCGTTGGCGTGGAACACGGCGTCGTGCGAGTCTTTCCACCCCTGGTTGAGCAGGCCGCGTTTGGTGCGTCGCGCGTATTCGACGAACCCGTCGCCGTCGATGTCTCCATGCGTGTCGATCCAGGTCAGCGCACGCTGCACGTTAGGCCAGATGCCTTTCGCGAACTCGAGATCGCCAGTCCGCTCGAGGTAGGCGTCGGCGAGGATGATGAACAGCGGCGTGGCATCGGTCGACCCGTAGTAGCGGCTGAACGGCACCTCGCCGAGTGCGGACATTTCGCCACCGCGCGCCTCATGCAGGATCTTTCCGGGCTGCGAATCCTTCTCGGGGATCTCGTCAGTCGCCTGCGTCGCGGCAAGGTACGCCAGCACGCCACGCGCCATCGCCGGATCAAACCATAGGCACTCGAGCGCCGAAATGATGCCGTCGCGTCCGAACACCGTACTGAACCATGGCACACCCGCATACGGGTAGGGGCCGTAGGCGGTATCGGTGCGCATCATATGCAGGTCGGCGATCGAACGACCCATCCATTCGTTGAACTGCCGGTTCGACGTCGTGACGTCGGGCTCGAAGTCCCGCGTCGCGTGAAGCGCGTGCGTGACCTTCTCCACCGCCTTCTCGAACGAGAGGAGTGGCGCGTTCGACTCGCTGAGCGCGACGCCCGGCGGAGAGGATTCGGGCACCGCTTCAGTCGCACAACGCACGACGAACGCACACGTCTGGTCTTCACCAGGTTGCAGATGCAGGTCGAAGGTGACCTTGGCTCCCTCGATGTGACTCGGCTCTGTCGCGAACGTGATCGTCGTACGTCGTGTCAGGCCATCGAGCCCATCATATCTGAACACGAGCTCCTGCATTGACGCTTCCGGCGGATACCGGGTCCCGCGGCGTTCTCGCTTGATGCCGCGGACTTCGAAAAGGTCGGCGAAGTCAGCGTCGAACTCGAGGACCAGCTTCATTTCGACGGGCGCGAGCTCATAGTTGTGAATTCGCAGCCGGTGATGACTGGCCGCATCCCAGATGACGGCCGAGCGAAAGACGTGGACCGTCCCCCGCCTGACGACGACCTCGCCGTCGTGCAGCACGGGCGGATTGGCCAGGTCCACCGTCAGTTGCGTGTTGTCGCGATTGACGATGCTGCTCAGGAGGAGCGGCCGTGCCGGGCCGAGGCGGACAGTCAGCCGGGACAGAAACCGCGTGTCCTGGTGGTAGAGCCCGAGTTCTCCCTTTCCCCACAGCTCGAAGTCGCCGAAGCGATCGAACACGGCAAACGTGTCCCCATGCTTGAGAACGTGGGTGCGATCGTCCACGCGGGACGACGTCGACAGGATGTAGAACTCATCCTGGACCTGGATGACTTCCTCGATTACGCGCGCCATTCCTCAGCTCCCGTGTGGACGGTCCGGGCGACGAGCCGTTCGTAGACCTCGACGTACTGCTCGGCCATGCGCGTCGCGGTGAAGCGCTCGTCGAATGCCTGACGACAACGCTCGCGACTGAGTTCGGGAATTCGCCCGGTTGCGGCAATCGCTTCTTCGATCGAGTCGACGATGAAGCCCGTCTGTCCATCCTCGATGACCTCGGGAATCGATCCGCGACGAAAGGCGATCGTTGGCGTTCCGCACGCCATGGCTTCGATCATCACCAGGCCGAACGGTTCCGGCCAGTCGACAGGAAACAGCATGGCGGCGGCGCCGCCGAGAAACCCCTGCTTCTCCGTTTCATTGATTTCACCGAGGTATTCCACCTGCGGATGATTCAGGAGTGGTTGAACGACCTGCTCGAAGTACTCCGCGTGGTCGATCTTGGCCGCGATCCTGATCTTCATCCCCGCTCCGAGCGCGATCTCGATGGCGCGATCGACGCCCTTTTCAGGCGCGATACGCCCAAGGAACGCGAGGTAGTCCCCCCGCCGGCTCTCCAGCCGATGGAGATTGCCCGGCAAACCGTGATACACGGTCGCCATCCAGTTTGCCTGGGGCAGTGGCTCGCGATGCGAATTGGAGATCGACACGAGAGGCATGTCATCGAACTCCTGGTACAGAGGAATCAGGTCCGCGATGTCGAGTCGCCCGTGCAGCGTCGTGAGGTGAGGAACGGTGGAGAGACGCGAGCGCGGAAAGTGAAGGTAGTTGATATGGAAGTGCATAACGTCGAACTCGCTCGCGCGCTGGTGGGCACGTTCGACGAGCAGGACGTGATGGGCGAGCGGTTCGATGCAGCTCTCGTCGAGCCGGAGCGACCGTTGCGAGCCCGCGACGAGCTCCGCCGATGTGATCGAATCACCTGAGGCAAAAAGTGTTACGTCATGACCGGCGCGGACGAGCTCTTCAGTCAGATAGGAGACGACACGTTCCGTGCCGCCGTAGGCCTTGGGCGGCACACTCTCATATAGCGGGGCGATCTGTGCGATTCTCATGCTGCGTCATACACCCGAGAACAACGTCAGGCTCGGGCGTGACACGGCTCGACCGTTCACAGCCGCGCGCGCGCGGCTGAGCACTGATTCCTCAAGGCGTTGCGATCAGAGTTGCAACGGCCGCACGCTTCGCTTGACGACATGTAACAATATGGTTACATATTGTCCGTATGGACGTCGCGGTCGCATTGTCAGACCCTGTCAGGCGGGAAATCCTCATGTTGCTTCGTGACCGCGAAATGCCGGCCGGGGAAGTCGCGGGTCGCTTCGACATCAGTCGACCAGCCATTAGTCGGCATCTGAGGATTCTGCGCGAGTGCGGACTGGTCGTCGATGATGTCCGGGGACGTGAGCGGTGGTACCGGCTCGATACCGCGCCCCTGGTTCCGCTGGTCAAATGGTTGACTGAGCTGCACAACCGCTGGTCCGCTCCGCTGGATGCGCTTGCCACCGAGGTGTATCGCACGCGCCGAGAGCGGCGCACCTCCTCCACCACTCTCCGCCACAAATCCGCATGACGCCTGTTCCCGACGGACGACTGATTCCAACCGCCGACGGTCTCGACCTGGTGCTTGTCAGGACGTTCCATGCGCCTATCGAGGACGTGTGGGCCAGCATCACGGAGTCCGAACGCACGGCGCGGTGGTGGGGCGCGTGGAGTGGAAAGCCCGGCCCGGGCCGCACCATTCGTTACAAGATGGCGTTCGAAGGCGACGGTCCGGAATCGGAAATGCTGATCGAGGCGTGTGAGCCTCCTGTCCACCTGGCTGTGCGCACACTGGGCAACTATGCCTGGCGGTTGGAGGCGCATCTCAGCGAGACAAACGGCGTCACTGAGCTGCGTTTCACACATCATCTCGACGACAAGGCGAACGTCGGGGACGTGGGGCCTGGCTGGGAATACTACCTCGACAATCTGGTCGCCTCACGTCTCGATAAACCCATGCCGGTCTGGAACGATTACTACCCGGCGCAGAAATCGTTCTACCTGGATCTTGCGGCTTCGGCTGGTCGAGCCTCTGGCGCTTAGAGCACGTCTATTCCTCCCGCAAGGTGGCGGTGACGTCCACCCGCAACGCGGACCGCGCGGGGACGTAACACGCCAGCGCGGCCGCACTCGCCAGAAGCAGTGCAACCGCGGCGTACGTCGGCCAATCGGCGGCCGTCATGTTGAAGAGCAGCGTCGACATGGCGCGCGAGAGCCATAGCGCACCAGCGGTTCCCAACACGACACCGATCACCACGGGCCTCATGCCCTGCATAACGATGAGGCGCAGCACGTTGCGGCGGCTGGCGCCGAGCGCCATGCGCACGCCGACTTCCGATCGTCGCTGCGAGACGGCGTACGACAACACGCCGTACACGCCGGCCAGCGCCATCACCAGCGCCACCGCGGCCAGCGCGGCGAGCAGCAGCATCGTAAACCGACGCGACGCGACCGAGGCGCCGACGACTTCGTCGAGTGTCGCAACATCCGAGATCGGGAGCGCACGATCGACCTCGCCGAGTCGCGACCGCAGCAGTGGCAGCAACGTCGCCGTCGGCAGTGACGAGTGCACGACGTAATTCGCCGGCGACATATTTGTGCCGTACGTCGGCAGGTAGACAGAATACGACGGATCGTCGGTCAGGCTCCAGTCACGCATGTCGCTCACGACGCCGATGACCTCGCCCGTCGATTGTCCCTGCCCCTTCCACAAGACCAGCTGTCGCCCGATGGCGTTTTCGCCGGGCCATAGCAACTGCGCGATGCGATTGCTGATGATCACCCGCCAGGGCTCGCCAATCCGATCCTGTGCGGGAAAATCGCGGCCAGCGACGATCGACAGGCCTAACGTCTTGAAGTAGTCGTTGGCGACGATGCGCCACCCTGCCCACGGAATCTCCTTGCCCGTTGCCTCGGGCCGGTCGACGGCGCCAAAGCCCATTCCGGTTCCCGTACCATTCATCGGTCGCATGTGCACGACCGACGCCGACGAGACCTGCGGCATGGCGCGGATCTGGGTCAGGTAGTCGGTGAGGAGTTGTGCGCTCCGGTTCCGGTCCGCGGCGTTTCGTGAATTCGGGAAGCCCACGGTGAACATGAGACGGTTCGCGGTCTGGAACCCACGATCGACGGACAGGACGCGGTCGAAGCTGCGGATGAGCAACCCCGCGCCCACGAGCAGCACCAGAGACAGCGCCACCTCGGCGGTCACGAGGGCATTCCGGACACGTCCGCCACGCCGATGGCCGACGTTCCGCTCTCCTTCACGGAGCGCGGTGACCATGTCGTCGAACGGCATCCGCAGCACGGGCACGAGCCCCGTGACGACACTGGTGATCAGCGCGGCGCCAATCGTCAGCGCCACGATCCAGCCATCGACGGTGGCCTCGGCAAGGCGCGGGATGTCACCGGGGTTGTAGGTGCGGAGCAGCCGGACCACGCCGAACGCGAGGAACAGGCCGAGCGCGCCGCCGACAAGGCCGAGCAATCCGGATTCACTGAGCGCCAGCTGCATCACGCGTCCGCGCGAGGCGCCTAACGCCGACCGCAGCGCCCGCTCGCGGGCGCGCGTGGTGGACCGGGCCAGCAGCATGTTGGCGAGGTTGACGCAGGCGATGAGCAGGAGAAACGCGACGGATCCGGCGAGCACCCAGAGGGCCCGGCGCACTGCGTCGTCTGCCATCCAGCTTTCGCTCGGATCGATGGCGATACCCATCCCTTTCGCTTCGGGATAGGTCGTGGAGAGTTGCGCGGCGATGCGATCGAGGTCGGCCTGCGCCTGTGCCATCGAGACACCCGGCTTCAGGCGGGCAATGACCGGCAACTCCCAGCTGTCGCGGTCGAGCTCCGCCGGCCTGACGAACGGAACGAAGACTTCGGCCGCGTCCAGCCAGGGCGTGCCTGGCGGGAGGATGCCAACGACTTCGTACGATTCATTGTCGAGCTGAATGGTGCGCCCGACGACTGTGGAGTCGGCGCCGAACCGGGAGTTCCAGAATCCGTGGCTCAGGACTGCGATGCGCGGGTCATTGCCGGTGCGATCTTCGCCGTCTATGAACGTTCGTCCGGCCACTGGCCGGACATTGAGCGCGCGAAAGAATCCGACGGTCGCGGAGGCCACGGTGAGCCGTGCCGGTTCACCCTCGCCGCCCATGTTGCGTGACGCGAACCGGATCGCGCCGACGGCGTCGAACGTCCGGTTCATGTCGACGACGTCGAAGAAGTTGGCGTAGGTGAACGAAATGTCGAGCATGTCGCGCTCGACGCGCGTCTCCTGGAGCTGCACCAGCCTGTCCGGCTCCGGGAACGGCAGCGGCCGGAGGAGCACGGATCGGACGACGCTCGCGATCGAGGCGGTGGCGCCGATGCCTAACGCCAGTGTCAGCACAGCGATGACCGTGAAACCCGGGGAGCGACGCAGTGAACGAGCGGCGTGGCGAAGGTCGGACAGCACCTGGTTCATGGCTTTGTCTCCTGGGGGATCCATCGGAAGGCGCGGGCCGGGTAACGCGAGCGACCCGCCAACGACGATGGCCATCCTGATGCGGAATGCGAAGCGAGGGAGCTGCCACCAGTACCACCGGTTCGCATTTCCCGCCCCCAACGCGGCCAGGCGAGTGCGATGAAGCTCGGCCAGGTCTTCGAGCGCTTCGTCGCGCACGTCGGCGGGCAGGATGCGACCGAGCAGGCGTTCGGCGAGTCGCGGCGGACCTGCGGTCATCGGACTTCGGCCGGCTTTCCCGGGCTCCACAATTTCTCCAGCGTGCGGCGCGCGTCACGGAGCCTGGCCTGGCCGGCGGCGGTGAGTTCGAACACCCGTTTTCCACGGCCGCCTTCTCCCGGTCGTGGTTCATGCTTCTTCGACTTCGTGAGGCCGCGTTGCTCGAGGCGGCGGAGGGCGATGAAGACAGAGGCCGGCGACACCGACTTGCCCGTGGCGGCCTCGAGTTCATTGACTACCGGCGCACCGTGCGCGCGGCCTCCCAGTCGCTGCAGGGCCAGCATCACGTGATGCTCGAATTCACCGAGTGCCAGTCGACTCACCGCTCTCCCACCGTCAAAGTAGCAGTGATAGTATGCTTGCCCGAATGCGACCCCGCAAGGAGGTCTTACTCAATCAATCAGCGAGGCCGCTCTCCGGCGGAAGCAACGGTCCCGACGTATTCCGTGTCTGACTGGCGAAAGCTCTCAGTTAGTGAGAGTATTGCGCCTGACACGACGGGAGAATCGATGGGCACGGAATCCGCCGACATCATTCGCGGCACCGCCGACATGCTGATCCTCAAGCTGCTGGCCATCCAACCGATGCACGGCTGGGGGATCGCCAAGCACGTCGAGCAGCGGTCGAAGGAGGCCATTCGAATCCAGCCGGGCGCGCTGTATGCCTCGCTGCACCGCCTCACGCGTCAGGGGTGGATCCGGTCGGCGTGGAAGACCACCGACAAAGGCCAACGCGCTCGCTACTACTCGCTGACGGTGGCTGGGTCGCGCCGGCTCGCCGAGGAAACCGCCAACTGGCAGCGACTTTCCCGGGGTGTCGCCCTGATTCTGTCAGCCGAGTGAAGGAATCATGTGGCGGCTCCTGAACGACCTCGCCTTCCGCGCCCGCGCCATATTCCGGCGCGACGACGCCGATCGTGACCTGCAGGACGAGTTCGCGCATCATCGCGCCATGCTCGTTGCCGAACTGCGCGCCACAGGCGCATCGACCGAAGAGGCAGAGCGCGAAGCGAACGTGAGCCTGGGGAGCGTCGCTGCCGAATCGGAACGCGCGCGGGACGGCTGGGGCGTGTCAGGCGTGCACGAGTTCCTGGCCGACGCTCGTTATGCACTCCGCCAGATGCGGCGTCATCCGGGGTTCACAGCAATCGCGGTCCTCACGGTCGGACTCGGCATCGGCGCCACCGTTGCTCTCGCGAGCGTGGCACACGCGGTCATCCTGCGGGCGCTCCCCTACGCCAACGAAAGTCGCATACATGTCTTCTGGTCCCCGGTCGACTGGGGCGGCAATGAGTATGAATTCGTGCGCGAGCGGAAGGGCATCTTTGCTGATCTCGCCGCCTTCTCGACCAATGACGATCCATATGTCGTTGACCCGCAATCGACGACGGGCGCTCAACACCTTCGCTACGTCGTCACCACGCCGACCCTGTTCGACGTGCTCGGCGTGCGACCAGCACTCGGCCCCGGTATAACTGCGGAGGACGACCGCCCGAGTGCCCCGCCGGTCATCGTCATCAGCCACGCCATGTGGCAGTCGGACCTGGGCGGCGATCCTGACGTCATCGGCCGGCAAATCCACGTCAGCGGAACACCGGTCACGATCGTCGGCGTAATGCCGAAGGGCTTCTACTTCCCGACCCCGGAATTCCAGGCGTGGCGGCCGGTGCAGATCGACCCCGCCAGTTCGATGTACAGCGTGGGGTACCTCACAGTCGTTGGCCGCACACTCGCGGCCACGCCGCAAGCTCTCGTCGATGCCGACGTCCAGCGCATTGCGCGCGAGCTCGGCCAGCGCTTTCAGTACACGACGACGAACGACAAGGCGCAGAACGCGCATGTGACGCCGGTGCATACCCACCTGCTCGGTGACGTGCGGAATCCCATTCTGCTCCTGCTCTCGGCGGTTCTGCTGCTTCTCGTGATTGCATCGGCGAATACCGCCGCGCTGGTGCTTGCCCGCACGAGTGATCGGGACGAGGAGATGGCGGTGCGAACGGCGATGGGCGCGGGAAGTTGGCGTCTGGTTCGGCAGATCATTGCCGAG
>CAMPKM010000065.1 GCA_946887155.1 uncultured Gemmatimonadota bacterium | reverse complement strand
CACCGTCATTTGCCGCCTCACGTTAGGGCCCTCGCATTCTTAGGTCCGAGAGCCACTAAACGCAATAAACGAAACAAATCGAGCCAAACTGAACGGTCACAGTTGTGAGTCAGCAGTTTCAATGTGGAAAAGTATTTTGGTTCGCAACCACTTGTGAATCCACGACTAACGATGCAATTGCACATGGCACTTGTGAAGAAACCGCGTATATTGGTCCCGTCGTTTGGGGTTGGATCGGGAGGCATCGGGGCCTCGCGCGCCAGCCCCACGGGTCATCCTTCCCGATGGGAGCCACGCGCGCATGATCTTCGAGCTCGAAGAGACCCCACCCCAGAACGCCAAGATGAAAGTCGTCGGCGTCGGTGGCGGCGGCGGAAATGCAGTCAACCGCATGATCGACGAACGCCTCGAAAGCGTGGAGTTCATCTCGATCAATACCGACTCCCAGGCGCTCCTCGCGTCCAAGTCGGACGTGAAAATCCAGATCGGGAAAAAACTCACTCGCGGACTCGGCGCTGGCGCGCGGCCCGAAATCGGGAAGCAGGCCATCGAGGAGAACCGCGACGAAGTCGGGCGCGTGCTCGCGGGCGCCGACCTGGTCTTCGTGACCTGCGGCATGGGCGGCGGCACCGGGACCGGCGCGGCCCCGGTCATTGCCCAGTTGGGCAAGGAGGCCGGCGCGCTCACCGTCGCCATCGTGACCAAGCCGTTCCTCTTCGAGGGACGGAAGCGCATGCGGCAGGCCGAAGAGGGCATCGTCGAGCTGCGCAAGCACGTCGACACCATGATCGTCGTGCCTAACGAGCGGCTCCTGGCCGTGGTCGGCAAGGGCATCCCGTTCCAGGACGCCCTCAAGAAGGCCGATGAAGTCCTCCTCCACGCCACCCAGGGGATCTCCACCCTCATCTCCCGCACCGGGCTCGTGAACGTCGACTTCGCCGACGTCCGCACGGTCATGGAAGAGGGCGGCTCGGCCCTCATGGGCACCGGCATCGGCCGCGGCGAAAACCGCGCCATGGAAGCCGCCCAGCAGGCGATTTCGAGTCCGTTGCTCGACAACGTCTCCGTGGGCGGCTCCACCGGTGTCCTCCTTAACATCACCGGGGGTAATGACCTCACACTCGGGGAGGTCACGCAGATCTCCGAAATCGTTCACGACGCGGTCGGCGATGAGGCAGAGATCATCTTCGGAGCGGTCAACGAACCCGCCATGCAAGGGGAGATTCGCGTGACCGTGATTGCGACCGGCTTCGATCGTCATGTCGAGGTCGGGTTGGTCGGGGGATCCACCAGAGTTTCCCAGCCAGCAGCGGCGGTTCAGCGCAATGTGATTCCGCTCACGCAACGGAGCCCGGGTCGCGCGGCAGCACCTGCCCCGCGTACCGTTGTTCCACTGGCGGACGGAGCGTCACGACGCGTTATTCCGCCCTCTCCTCCGCAACGACAGGAGCCGGAGCTGACGGACATGGATATCCCGACCTTCATTCGGAGACAGATGGATTGAGACCGTGGGCCGCTAGAGCAATCACCTACGCCGTATCCGGAGGCCTGGCGGCCCTCGCGATCGCGTTCATGAAGCCACTTCCTGACCGGAAGCCGATCCTTGCCGATGTTGCCGAAGTCGCATCGGCGTGGCAGGAGCGGGTCGATTCCGTCGGTCGAGGTGAAACCATAGGAATCGTGATGGAACGCGGCGGCGTTTCCGGCGACCACATGCTGGCCGCGCTGGATGCCGCGAGCTCGACTGATGTACTGAACCCGAATCGAGTCCGTCAGGGCATGAAGGTGTCCTTCGGCGCCCTTCCCGAAGACTCCGTGCCGCGCCAGGTCAACTTCTACGTCGGCATCGATCGCATCCTGCGGGTCATCCGCGGCGATTCGGGCTGGACCGCCACCGTCGATTCGATTCCGTGGACGACCGACACGCTCGTCGTCAGCGGTGAAATCACCGACAACCTCTACGAGGGGATCGACGCAGCCGGAAGCGACCTTCCGTCCGGCGCCCGGATGGAACTGGCCTGGTCGGTGGCGAACATCTTCGAGTTCCGTATCGACATGAGCCGCGACGTCCAGACGGGCGACGCGTTCACGGTACTCGTGGAGCGCAGCCGGTTGCCCGGTGGACACACACGCATCGGCGACGTCCTCGCCGCGACGTTCACGAACGGTGGCTCGACCATCGAAGCCATCCGGCACATGATCGATGGCCGGTCGCGCTATTACGACCAGCAGGGCAAGTCGCTTGCCTCGAGCTTCCTGCTCGCACCGCTCGAGTTCCGGCGGATTTCCAGCAACTTCGGCCGGCGGCGTCATCCCGTGCTTGGCACCTTCCGCCGGCACCAGGGGACGGACTACGCCGCCAATTCCGGTACGCAGGTTCGTTCCATCGGCGACGGTGTCGTCATCGCGGCCGGCGTGCGCGGCGGCTACGGCAACATGATCGATGTGCGTCACCCGAATGGCATCGTGACCCGTTACGGCCACCTGCGCGGCTTTGCCAAGGGCGTGCGCTCTGGCACCCGCGTGGCGATGGGCCAGACGATCGGCTACGTCGGCATGACCGGATTGGCGACGGGCCCGCACCTTCACTTCGAGGTGCTGGTCAACGGTGTGGCCCGTAATCCCCGCACGACGCTGCAGGCCAAAGCCGGCCCGCCGCTCCCCGCGAACCAGCGTGCCCATTTCGACATGCTGCGGCAGAGGTACCTGGCGATGATCGAGGGACAGCTCCCCAGCAGTCGCGTCGCGACGGTGAACGTCAATTAATCGGTCGCGACGGACGCGAAGATCAAGTCGGCGCTCCTCTTGGGGCGCCGATTCTTTTTGCTGATCCGGGGTTAGAGCGTCGTGAGCGCTCAACCGGATCTTCGCGGCAGGTCAACAGCCTGGAGAACCGAGTCGTCGCGGATTTTGCGAATTGACGCGGATTGCATTTCGGTCGTGGCCCAACCGGGGAGTTCACTCGTGAAGTCATGAGGGAGCACGCTGGGCTGGCGCTTCGATAAGACGAACCGCCAAGGACGCCAAGGTACGTCGAGGTCATGCCATCACCTGGGGTCGCGCACCCTTGGCGTTCTTGGCGTCCCTGGCGGTGAAAAGCATGGAGGTCCCACGCGGCTCCTCGTCAGCGCGTGACATTCCAATTGCGGATCTGACGTGTCCCCAGTCGCAAGCGTGTGCTCGTCAGGTAGTTTTCTTGCATGCTCATCTGGATCGCCGCAGTGGCCGCCGGTGCGGCCGCGGTCGTGCTTGTCTATGGACTGAAGCCGGGAGGAGGACTCACGTTCCTCTCGGCCGCTTTGCGTCTGGTCGCGGTTACCGGGCTCGTGGCGCTCATCCTCAATGCCGCACTGGGGGCGGCGAGGCCGGCGCCGGCATTGGTGGCGCTGGACGTGTCGTCGAGCTGGCTGCGCGACGGGGACTCCAGCCGGTTCGCCACGGCGCTGCGGCGCGCGCGGAGTGATGCCGACGACGGGCTGCTGCTCTTCGGGGATTCCACCAGGTCTGATTCCGGCAGCGTGTCGGCGTCGGACGATGCCTCACGAGTGAAGCCGGCGGTCGACCGCGCGATGGCCGAGGGGCGGCCGCTCCGGATTTACACCGATGGCGAGCTGGAGGACCCGGAGGCGCTCGCCCCGCTCGTGGGGGGATCGGCGATCGTCGTGGTGCGCGCCGGAGATGGCGCCGACGTCGCCATTACGGAAATCCGGGTTCCACGCGCGACCGTTGGCGGAGATACGCTCGACGTCGACGTGGCGCTCACCGCATCGGGGAGCGGCGGTCCGCCGGGCCGGCTCACGCTCACGATGGGAGACCGCGTGGTGTCGACGCTGAACGTCGACTCCGTCGGGCCGCACGGCGAGCGGGTCGTGCGCGCCAGGGTGCCCGTGCCTAACGTCACCGGATCGCTGATCATCGCGGCCGCGATCGACGCGCGCGGCGACCGGACTCCAGCCAACGATTCGCTGGCGGTCGCGGTCGACGTGATGCCGGGCGCGGGCGCGGTCATCGTTTCCACCGCCCCGGACTACGACGTCCGCGACCTCGCGTCCGTGCTGCGCGGCACGGTGCTGCTCCCGACGCGAGGGTTCTACCGGGTCGCGACCGGTCGCTGGCGGGAAGGCGGCTCGCTGGAGATGGTCGACGAGGAGGAAGTGCGGCGTGCCGCTCGTGAGGCGCCACTGCTCGTGCTGCATGGCGACACCGCGATCTTCGGTGAACCGCGCAGCTTTGCCAGGGGATCCGTCCTGCTCGTGCCGCCGCCGGAGACGCCCGGAGAGGAGTGGTATGCGACGGGTGCTCCATCGTCGCCGATGGCGACCGCGCTGAGCGGCTCGCCGTGGGACAGCCTGCCACCGTTGGAGGTGGGAACCATATCCGTCCCGGAAGGATCAGGATTCGAAATCCTGGAAACCCGGCGCGCGCGTCGCCTCGAACGACGCGTTGCCGCGGTGGGTTGGGAACGGCCGAAGCGCACCGTGGTCGTGCCCGCGAGCGGATTCTGGCGCTGGCGTTTTCGCGGCGGGGCGCCGGCCGCGGCACACTCGGCGTTCTGGGGCAGCGTAATCGACTGGCTGGCCGCGGAACGCGCCGATCGCCGGTCGGCGAGCCCGGCCGATGGCGCCATCCGCGAGGGTCAGCCGGTGCGCTGGCGCCGGGGATCGCCTAACGACACGGTGACCACGGTGGCGCTCGCCAGGCGCGGCGGGACAGACACGGACTCGGTGGTCGTCCGGTTTGCTTCCGGCCAGCTCTTCACGGAAACGCCCCCGGTGAACGCGGGGATCTATGACATTTCAGCGAACGGCGGCACGTCCGTTCTCGTCGTCAATCAGTCGGCCGAGGTCCTGCCGAAGCGGCCGTCGGTAGTGGAAGGCGAGATCGGGACGGGAGAAGCGCTGACGGATGCGCCACGACTGCGCGGAATCGGCTGGATCTTCGCCATCGTGATTCTGTCGTTATGCGGCGAGTGGATGTTGAGGAAACGATTGGGACTGAGATGAGTTGGAGAGTCGAATGGTTGAACGGTAAACTCGTAAACTCGCGAACTCGTAAACTGTTCAACTGACCCTGGCATGCCCCTTCTTCGTAAAACTGGTGACGCGCCGAAGCGTTCGTTGTGGCAGCGCATCAAGGACATCGCCCTCGCTGACGTCAACGTCATTGCGCGAGGCGGGGTCAAGGCGGGTTCGATCGACGACCTCGAGGAGTTGTTGCTCGAGGCGGACTTTGGCGTGCCGGTCACGCTGCGCCTCGTCGACGACGTGAAGCGGCTCGCGACGCGGGGGGAGATCAAGTCCGAGGACGAATTCCTGGCGGCCCTGAGGGCCAGCATCGCGGGCTCGCTACGCAGTGGCGCGTCGGATACGGCGTTGCAGCTCGACACCGAAAAGCCGGCGGTCATCGTCGTCATCGGGGTCAACGGTGCGGGGAAGACGACGTTCATCGGCAAGCTCGCGGCGAGACTGCGAGGTGAGGGCAAGCGCGTGATGCTGGCGGCGGCCGACACATTCCGCGCCGGGGCCATCGACCAGTTGAAGATCTGGGCGACGCGGTCCGGCGCGGACTTCATCGGCGGGCAGGCCGGTGGAGATCCGGCGGCCGTTGCGTTCGACGCGATCGATGCCGCGACCAACCGCGGTGCCGATGTGGTGATCGTTGATACCGCGGGCCGGCTGCACACGAGCGACAGCCTCATGGACGAGCTGAAGAAAGTCGTCCGCGTCATCGGCAAGCGCCGTCCCGACGCTCCGCACGAAACGCTGCTCGTGCTCGATGGCACGATCGGGCAGAACGCGGTGGCGCAGGCCAGGACCTTTGCCGCTGCCGTTCCCATTACCGGCCTGGTGGTGACCAAGGTCGATGGCACCGCGAAAGGCGGGATCGTCGTCGCGGTGCACGAAGCGATCAATGCGCCGGTCAAGTTTCTCGGCACCGGCGAACAGGTTGGCGACCTCGAGCCGTTCGACGCCGACGTATTCGCGCGAGAGGTGCTGGAGGGGTAGGTGGCGACCAACACGAAGTCGCGGCTTTATCTCGAGATGCCCGTGCAGTTCCTGAAGGGCGTCGGTGAGCGCCGCGCTGACCTGCTCAAGCGACTAAGCATCCAGACGGCGGGTGACCTCCTCTATCACGTTCCGCACCGTTACGACGACGCCAGTACCATCACGCCGATCGGTTCGGTCGACGTCGGCCAGGAGGTGACCGTCATCGGACGCGTGATCTCCAAGGGAATCCTTCCAACCCGCAAGGGACTCCGGATATTCCAGGCGGTGTTGCGCGACGAATCGGGCATGATCGAGGCGGCGTGGCCCGGCCAACCGTTTCTCGACAAGTCGATCCAGAAGAACGACGTGCTGCTGGCGAACGGTCCGTGCCGCTTTTTCCACGGCCGGCAATTGCAACCCCGCGAGTGGGTGAATCTCGGGGCCGAAGATCCGGGCAGTGCCGCGGGCCGCGTGCTCGCGGTGTATCCAGCCACTGAAGGCCTGACGGTTCGACAGATCCGTTCGATCATCGAGCAACATCTCGATGCGCTGGTCCCGCTCGTGGACGAGTACCTGCCTGACGAGTTGCGGAAGCCGGCGGAACTGCCAGGCATCCAGGACGCGCTGATGCTGGTGCACCAGCCGGCGTCGGTGACGGATGCGGAGCGTGGTCGCAGCCGGCTGGCCTTCGATGAGCTGTTTTTCGTGCAGGTCCTGCATCGGCGCGCCAACGCCGCGGCGCGGGCGCCACGGGCCGGGATCATGTTCGAGAACAAACGCACGCTCACGACGCGATTGAAGGAGACGCTGCCGTACACCCTGACGGGTGCCCAGACCCGCGCGGTGCGGGAAATTTTTGCCGACATGAGCTCGGGACGTCGGATGCACCGGCTCCTGCAGGGCGACGTCGGCAGTGGCAAGACGGTGGTGGCGGTCTTTGCGTCGTTGCTGGCGATGGAAAACGGCTACCAGGCCGCATTGATGGCGCCGACGGAACTGCTGGCCGAACAGCACGCGCGGACCCTGTCGCACCTGCTCTCACCGTTAGGCATCGAACCGGTCCTGCTGACCGGCAGTCTTGGCGCGGCCGAGCGACGGGCGGTCGACGCGAGGCTGGCGTCGACTGAACCGCTGCTGGCCGTCGGCACGCACGCCATGATCCAGAAGGAAACGCAGTTCGGCCGGCTTGGCTTGTCGATCGTCGACGAGCAGCATCGCTTCGGGGTCGAACACCGGGCGGCGCTCAGCGAAAAGGGCGAGCAGCCGGACACGCTGCTGATGAGCGCGACACCGATTCCGCGATCGCTGGCGCTCACGCTCTACGGTGATCTCGACGTGAGCGTCCTCGATGAACGGCCACCGGGTCGCCGTCCGGTGACCACGCTGCTGCGAAACGCCTCGGCGCATGACAAGGTGATGGCGTTCCTCGATCGCGAGATCGGCAAGGGGCGCCAGGGCTACATCGTCTACCCGATCATCGAGGACTCGGAGAAACTCGCGCTGAAGGCAGCGACGACCATGTACGAGGAGCTCTCGTCAGGCGTCCTGAAGGAACGGCGCCTGGCGTTGCTGCATGGCCGCATCGGCGCGGCCGAACGCGACGAGATCATGCGAAAGTTCCGCGACGGAGAGATCGACGTGCTGGTCGCGACGACCGTCATCGAAGTGGGAATCGACGTCCCGAACGCGACGGTGATGATTGTCGAACATCCGGAGCGATTCGGGCTGTCGCAATTGCATCAATTGCGGGGACGCGTCGGTCGCGGCGCCGAGGAGTCGTATTGCATCATGGTGGGTCGCGGTGGGCCCGACTCGGCGGCGCGGCTCCAGGTCATGGTCGACACCGACGACGGGTTCGAAATCGCGCGCGCCGACCTGCAGTTGCGCGGCATGGGTGATCTCTTCGGCGAGCGGCAGAGTGGGCTGCCGATGTTTCGCGTGGCGGATCCGATCCGCGACGAGCAGCTCAACGTGCTGGCGCGTGAGGCAGCGGACGCCGTCATGGAGAAGGATCCGGAACTGCAGGCGCCGGAGCACAAGGCGCTGCGGAAGGTGCTCGGCCAGCGTTACTCGAGGGCGATGGCGTTGTTTCGGGTTGGGTGAGGGAGGACGTGAGACGGCGGAGTCAGGCGAGGAGGCATCACCGGCGACTCGGCGGTGGTTCTCCGTAGCGCGGGGTCGCGATCGCGAATGACACCGAACCCCCCACGATCAGGAACGTGTGGACGTCGCGGTTCGAGTAGGGGATGCAGCGGTAGATCACGCAGTACCGTCGTATTCGCGGTTGCCCACCGATGACGGCCGCGAGGTATACGGAACTCATGCGGGATCCGTTTCTCCTGAACATTCCGGCGGACGGCATCCAGAGCGTGGCCGACTCGTGGTCGGTCGGGTTCCGGACGAAGGCTACCGCATTCCGGACGAACCAGTCGGCATCGCGGGAAATGGGACCGCCGAACTGCGCGTAAGGCAGCAGGGTGTTGAAGCTGCCGCGATGATAGGCGATCCCCGCTCCGGCATCGAGAATCCCGAACATCCGGCGCGGCAGTTCCAGGTACGCCGACCCGCCGATACCGGTCATTCCGGCGCTGCCCGCCAGACGCACCCCGGGTTTGTCCACACTCGTGGTATCGCGGATACCTAACGCGACATCCAGGTCGGCAAAGGGAACGCCGACGGCCCTGACGTCCTCGCGGGTCGTGTTGGAGTCGACGACCATGGCAATGCCGGAGGCGACACCCACGCGAAAGGCGGCGTCGACGCGAGTCGGATGCGGCATGACCGGCAGGCAGGCACTCGTGATGGTGCAGGCAAGCAAGACCGCAGTGACGCGCATTCCACCCTCGCGAAGGGAGCGGCGAAAGCACCGCACTCTTCCGACACCCTCAGGCGACGGACCCCTGAACCGGAATGTTCGTCGATGGCCTGCGGATCACGCGAATGGGGAGCCGGATCGTGAACGTCGTGCCCACGCCGACCCGGCTTTCCACGTCGATGGTGCCGTTATGCGCGGTGACGATGCTCTTGGCGATGGCGAGGCCAAGGCCGGCGCCGCGGAGGGCCAGCGGCGCTTGCGTATCGGCCTGGTAGAACTTCTCGAAGATGTGCGGCAGCTGGTCGCGCGGAATGCCCGCGCCGGTGTCGCCGACTTCCATGCGCACCTGATCGCCTTCGCGACCGACCGCGAGCGACACACGACCACCCTTGTTGGTGAACTTGAACGCGTTCGACAGCAGGTTGCCGAGTACTTCGTTGATTCGCGTCGGGTCCCAGAGCACCTCATGCGGGATATCGCGGTCGCTCTTCACGTCGAACTGCACTTCGCGTTGCAGCGCCAGGACGCGGAAGGCTCGTTCCAGGTCGTCGAGGAATTCCGCCAGCACGACCGGTCGCGTTTCCAGCTTGCCGCCGCCGGCGTCGAACCGGCTCACGTCGAGCAACTGACGGATGAGGCGCGACAGCTGCTGCGTCTGCGACACCAGCGTTCCCGCAATGTCCCGCTGCTTGTCGGTCAGCTCGCCATAGACGTTTTCCTGCAACAATTGCAGGTAGCCCAGCATGACGTTGACCGGCGTTTTCAGTTCGTGTGTGGCAATGGAGACGAACTCCGCCTTCAACCGGTCCAGCTCCTCGAGCTGCGCCGCCATCGAGCGAAAGCTCTCGGCCAGACGCCCGAACTCGTCGCTGCGATCACCGCTGATGGCGAGTGGCCGCTTGAAGTGTCCCTCAGCGACCGCCCGCATACCGGCGTCGAGCTCGCGCAGGGGACTGCTGATCGACCGCGTCAACCACAATGCCACACCGAACGCAATGAGAATGGCGATGCCAAGCGCACTCAGCGCCAGGACGCCGGCTTCACTCGTGCGGGCGCCGAATTCGTCGACTCGTTCGGCCGTGCGCTGTTCGAGACCGCCACCGGTGTTGTCCAGGATACGGCCAACGTTGTTGAGCGCGGGCGTGATGAGGGTGTTGATGACCGAGTCGCGCCGGGCGACGCGGTTCGCGCGCGCCAGCGCAAACGCGCTGGGCGCCTGCTCGAACACCCTGGCGAGTGCGGACCGGACCTGGCCAACCATGGCCGATTCGGTCAGTTCGGCGAGCGTGTCGGTCTGCCGAGACAGCGCCGTGAGTTGTTCGAGGTACGCGGTCTGGGTGCTGTCGTTATTGAAAACAGGGATGTACGACGTGTTCAGTTCGATCTCGTCGTGCGCAACGCGCATGCGCCCCAGGAGCAGGGTAGCGGCGTACTCATGGTCCCTCAGCGTGCCGGAATCCACCTGCACCTGCTGCAGGGCACGCAATGACAGCACCAGCGGCGCGACGAGGACGATCGCGATCGCGAGGATGCCGAGGTTTAAGCGGGTCTGGAGGGTCAACGGGGTTGTGTGACTGGTAGTGGTTATTGGTTAGTGGGACTGGGTATCGCTACTGATATCGGATAATTCGGGCGAATCCCCATTCCTTATTTCAGTGTCTACCTTTCCCTCTCCCTTTTACCGCCCGCGCGAGTGCCGCTCTCTTCCTCGATCTCGAATCTATCCCAGCACGTTGGCTCGACGGTCACCGTGCGGGGGTGGGTATCGCACCTGCGGTCTTCAGGGAAGATCGCGTTCATCGTCCTCAGGGACGGGTCTGGCCTGCTGCAGGCCGTGCTGGTGAAGTCGCAGGTGCCGCCCGAGGTCTGGGAAACGTTCCCCCAATTGACGCAGGAGACCTCCCTCGCGGTAACGGGGGAAG
>CAMPKM010000064.1 GCA_946887155.1 uncultured Gemmatimonadota bacterium | reverse complement strand
GGCGGCGGTCAGCGTCTGGTGCTCGAGCTTCCAGCAGGCCGAGGCGATCGTGGCGACGGGCGATGCCGATCTCGTGGCGGCGACCGCCGGCCGGATCTGGCGGACCGCAGACGGCGGCCGGAGCTGGAAACTGACCTACCAGTCGCCCGATACCAGCATGTTCCTCGACGCCATCACGTTCCGGGATGACCTGAACGGGATGGCGTTAGGCGATCCGATGGAGGGACGGTTCGTCATCCTTGTGACGACGGACGGTGGCGCAACCTGGGCGATGGCGCCTGAGGCATCCCGCCCAGCGGCCGCGGATGACGAAGCCGCGTTTGCCGCGAGCGGAACGTCCCTCGTCACGGGCGGAAGCCGATATGCCTGGCTGGGCACCGGAGGGTCGGTATCACGCTTGTTTCGCACGACGGACGCCGGCGCGACCTGGACTGCCGCACCTTCGGCCATTCCGCCTCGAGCGGGATCGGGAGGGGTGTTTTCGGTCGCGTTCACCGGGGCACTGCACGGCGTGGTCGTCGGTGGCGATTACGAGCGCCCCGACTCGGCGCGCGGTACCGCGGCGTATACCAGCGACGGTGGCGTCAACTGGACGGCGGCGAGCCGCTTTCCGCGCGGTTATCGCTCCGGTGTCGCCATGCGGCGCGTGGATGAAGAGCACCTGATCGCGGTCGCGGTCGGCACCACGGGCTCCGACGTGAGCCGGGATGGTGGAATGACGTGGTCTCCCCTCGACGACGCGGCGTTCAATGCCGTACAGTTCGCGCCATCGGGCGTCGCGTTTGCGGTTGGTGCCCGCGGGCGGGTCGCCCGAATCCGGATTCCCTGAATTTTCCTCGCGCTCTGCGCGGTACGCTCACCCGTTGCGGGACTGGTTGAAAATGACGCTTCATCGCATCTCGACGTTCTCACTCCTCGCGTTCGTCGCCGCCTGTATTGGCTCCGACGCCCCTCCCGCCGATACCACAACAGCCGCAGCGCCTCCGGCACCCGCGGCGGCTCCAGCGCTCGACGCAGCTCCGGCACAGTTTCAGGTCCGGCTCGAGACGAGCAAGGGCCCGATCGTCCTCGCCGTGCACCGCGACTGGTCGCCTAACGGGGTCGACCGGTTCTATCACCTGGTGGAGACCGGTTACTTCGACGACGTCCGGTTCTTCCGTGTCGTACCCGGCTTCGTCGTGCAATTCGGCATGCACGGTGATCCGGCGCGCAATGCTCAGTGGTCGGAGAACGGCCTGATCGACGAGCCGGTGAAGCAGACGAACAAGCGCGGCACGGTGACATACGCAAAATCATCGATGCCGAACTCCCGTAGCTCTCAGCTCTTCATCAACCTCGGCGACAACTCGATGCTCGATCAGCAGGGTTTCGCGCCCTTCGCCGAGGTCATCGAAGGGATGGACGTCGTAGACAAGCTGTACTCCGGTTACGGAGACGAGCCCACCGGCCGGCAGCCCGAAATCGCCGCCGAGGGCAACGCCTTCCTGAACCGGACATACCCGAAACTGGACTTCATCCGCACAGCGAAGGTAGTGAAATAAACGGGGTCAGACGCCATTTCCTGAAAACGGGGTCAGACGCTGTTTTCTGGAAACAGCGTCTGACCCCGTTTCCCTTGCCGGTCGTCGGGAGGGGCGCAACTTACGGCGTCGAATGCGCAGACCCCTGATTCTGGTCGCTGTCCTCCCTCGCCGCGGTAATCCTGGCAACTGGCGGCCCACCAGGTTGCGATCGCCTGCGTATTGTTCGCCGCAAGCGAAACGTTCCAGATCCAGCTTCAGGGCATGCAACTCGTTCCCTTGCAGTTCGTGAAAATGATTCCCAACCTGCTGACAATCATCGCACTGGCCGGCGAAGTCGGACGGGCCGTACCGCCCGCCGCGCCGGGAAAGCCGACCATATAACGTGACCGTCCAATCGGGCGTCGCCGAGACGCTGGCATCGCCGGTCGTACGTGTCTTCCTCATCCTCATCGGCGCGTCGCTGCTGTTTGTCCTCGGCCGCGAGCTGAAGAAGATCCCGCCCAAGCTGATGGTGCTGATGGCCGTGGCCTTCATGGACATGGTCGGCCTGCTGATGATCGTCCCGCTCCTGCCGTTCTACGTGCAGAAGCTGGGCGGCGAGGGCGTGAACTTCATCGGTATGCACCTCGGTATCGGCATCCTGTCGGGTATCGTGGCCTCGGCGTTCACGCTGGCGCAGCTCGTCAGCTCGCCGATGTGGGGGCGGTTCTCGGACAAGTTCGGCCGCCGGCCGGCGTTGCTCATCGCGCTCAGTGCCGCGGGCGTCGCCTACCTCGTGTTCGGGTTCGCACAATCGCTCTGGCTGCTCGTGCTGTCGCGGATCGTGCAGGGCGCCGGGGGCGGGACGGTTGGCGTGATCCAGGCGTACGTGGCCGACACCACCGAACCCGAAAATCGCGCGCGAAACCTCGGCTGGCTGTCCGCGGCCACCAATCTTGGCGTCGCGTTAGGTCCGGTGGTCGGTGCCTTTGCGGTCGTCCTCGGCCGGAGGGACCTCGTACCGGGAAGCGCGCAGCTCCGCATGGGCGAGGCCGCCCCTGGTATCGTCGCGGCAGTGCTCTGCGGCATCACGATCCTCTTCGCGTGGAAGTACCTGAAGGAATCGAAGACGCAGCAGCATCAGGAATCGGAACGCCGCCGGCCCCGTGACGCCGTCCTGCGGGTGATCACGCATTCGTCGGAGCCGTCGTCGCGGCTCATCTGGATCTACGCCATCGCGATCGGCGCCTTTCAGGGCACGTTTCCGGTCCTGCCGCTCTTCCTGAACATCAAGTTCGCGATCACCGAGGAGACGATCGGGTACTTCTTCATGTACATCGGAAGTATCTCGGTCTTCGCGCGCGTGCTGCTCCTGGGGAAGCTGGTCGACCGGATGGGTGAGGCGAGGCTGTCACGTTTCGGCCTGGTGCTGCTCGCGCTGGGGTTGCTGACCATGCCACTCGCGCCGAACCTGTTCTTCCTGGCGCTGTCGGTGGCCATGCTGCCGTTAGGCACGGCGTTCACATTCCCCTGTGTGACGGCGCTGCTGTCGCGGGTGATCAATCCCGCGGACCGTGGCCTGTACATGGGACTGCAGCAGAGTTACGGCGGCGTGTCGCGCATCATCGCGCCGCTCTGGGCCGGGTTTGCGTTCGACACACTGGGGAATGGCGTGCCGTTCTTCACCGCCGCTGCATTCGTGCTCGGTACCATCTCCCTCGGGCTCGGGCTCGACCAGTACGCCAAGCGGCCCACCCCCGCGCCGCCCGCACCCGCCGCCTGAAATGGGGTCAGACGCCATTTCCAGAAAACGGGGTCAGACGCCATTAATGGCGACCCGTCGCCCGTAATGGCGTCTGACCCCGTTTCTCCGCTCGATGGGGTGCGAATCGTCGACCTCACGCAGGTCATGGCCGGGCCGTTCTGCACCATGCTGCTGGCCGATCTTGGCGCCGATGTCATCAAGGTGGAGCCACCCGGCGGCGACCTCTCACGATCGATGGGCGGCGAACGCCTGCGATTGAAGGGAACCGACCACGCGCCCTTTCTCGCGCTCAACCGCAACAAGCGCAGCGTCGTTCTCGACCTCAAGCAAAGCCTCGATCGCGACCGTTTGCTCGACCTGGTGCGAACGGCCGACATCTTCGTCGAAAGTTTCCGCCCTGGTGTGACGCAGCGCCTCGGGCTGGGATACGACACACTCGAACGACTGAACCCGAGGCTGGTCTACGCCAGCATTTCCGGATTTGGACAAACCGGACCCTGGGCCGATCGTCCGGGCTTCGATCTCATCGCACAGGGGATGTCGGGCGTGATGAGCGTAACGGGAAAGGCCGGTGATGATCCTGTGAAGTCCGGCATCCCGATCTCCGACCTGTCGGCGGGGCTGTACGCCGCGAATGGCATCCAGGCCGCGCTGCTGGCGCGGGTTCGCAGCGGTCGCGGGCAGCGCGTCGAAACCTCGCTGTTCGAGTCAGCCCTGGGCCTCTCCGTCTGGGAAGCCACCGAATTCTGGGCGACGGGAGAAGCACCCCAGGCGTTAGGTTCGGCCCACCGGCTGAGTGCACCCTACCAGGCGTTTCTCGCCAGGGATGGTTACCTGACGATCGCCGCCCTTACCCCGCAGCAGTGGGAGAAGCTGTGCGGCGTGCTCGACCGAGCTGACCTGCCCGGCGACCCCCGGTTCCATGCAAACAGCGATCGTTTGGCGAATCGTGACGCGCTGGTGGTCGAAATCGAGCAAAGCCTCGGCACCAAACCGGTCAGCGAGTGGGTCAGCCGTCTGTTGGCGGAAGGCGTGCCCTGCGGGCCGATCCTCGACTATCCGGCGGTCTTCGCAAGCGAACATACCGCAGCGAGAGACATGATCCTTACCGCCGACCATCCGGTCGAGGGACCTGTGCCGACGCTGGGCGTGCCCGTCAAGTTGAGTGCGTCTCCCGCCCGGGTACGCCGCCCACCGCCGCTGCTCGGCGAACATACCGGCGCGGTGCTGGCGGCGATTGCGTCGCACTCGTCGCCGTGGGAGTCTTCGTCATGACCGGCACCGTCAGGTACGAAATCCGCGAAGCGATCGCGCGCATCACGTTCGACCGACCCGGCGCGCGCAACGCGATGTCCTGGGCGATGTATGACCAGCTCGCCGAGTGCCTGACGAGCATCGAGGCCGATCCCGCGGTCCGCGTCACGGAACTCCGAGGGAGCGGCGGTCATTTCGTGTCCGGAACGGACATCACGCAGTTCGAGTCGTTCTCGTCAGGCGATGACGGCGTCGCGTACGAAGCCCGGCTCGAGACCATCCTCAGGCAACTCGAATCCCTTCGCATCCCGACGGTGGCGGTGGTTCAGGGATATGCCGCCGGCGCCGGCCTGCTGTTCGCTGCGGCGTGCGACATCCGGATCTGCACGCCGGACGCCATGTTTTCCGCTCCGATTGCGCGGACGGTGGGGAACACCCTGTCGCTCGCCAGTGTTGCCAGGCTCGTTGCACACCTCGGGGCGTCGCGAACGAAATGGTTGCTGATGACTGCCGGCGCGCTGGATGCCGCAGAGGCGCACGCCACAGGCTTCGTCAGCGCAGTCGTCGAACCGCGCCAACTGGAACAGAAAGCGGGTGACCTGCTCTCGAAGCTCACCGAACTGGCGCCGCTGACGATTCGGGCAACCCGGCAACTGGTCAACCGCGTCACCGGCAGCACCGGAGATCGCGAGGCCAACGACATCGTGCGTGAGGTGTACGGCAGCCGGGACTTTCGCGAAGGGGTCACCGCCTTTCGCGAAAAGCGGCCACCGGAATGGGAAGGCCGGTGACCGCGGGAGATTCGGCCGATCTCGAACAGGCGCTGCGCAAAGCGTTAGGCAGCGACGTCCGGTTCGACGCGATGACCCGTCGCCTCTACGCCACCGACGCCAGCATCTACTCGATTGATCCGATCGGCGTGGTCTATCCGCGATCGGCCGACGACGTGGTCGCCATCGTCGACATCGCGCGACGATTCCATGTCCCCGTGCTACCGCGCGGCGGTGGCACGAGCCTCGCCGGCCAGACCGTCGGTCACGCAGTCGTGCTCGACTTCTCGAAGCACATGCACCGGCTCATGGCGCTCGATCCCGAGGCGCGGACGGCGCGCGTGCAGCCGGGTCTCGTACAAGACGAACTGAACCAGGCGGCGGCGAAGCATGGCTTGATGTTCGCGCCCGACACCTCGACCGCCAATCGCGCCACGCTCGGCGGCATGATGGGGAACAACTCCTGCGGATCACGGTCGGCGCGCTATGGCATGACCATCGACCACGTCGATTCGCTCGACGTAGTGCTCTCCGATGCATCCCGGGCAACGTTAGGCGCGATGACGCCGGACGCGATGGCACAGCGCGGCCGTGGAGAGACGCTGGAGGCGAAAATCTACCGCGATGTGTCGAACCTGGTGGATCGCCGTGCTGACACCATTCGCACCGGGTTTCCCCCGTACTGGCGCCGCAGCGGCGGCTATCGCCTCGAGCGGCTCCTGCCGGAGAACGGTGGCGTGAACCTGGCGAAGGCGGTGATCGGATCCGAAGGCACGCTCGCCATAACGACGGAAGCCACCGTCCGGCTCGTTCCCGTTCCGAAGGCCGTTGCGGCGCTGGCCGGACATTTCGACAGTGTGGGCGCGGCACTGGCGTCGGTCGAAGACGCCATCGATGCCAATGCCGCAGCCATCGAGTTGGTTGATCGCGCGATACTCAACCTGGCCCGCGTGTCGCCGCTGCACATGCACCTCGTCGAAGTGCTGAACGGCGATCCCGGCGCGCTGCTGTGGGTGGAGTTCTACGGCGACACGCCAGCCGAAGCGCTCGCCGCCGCGCAGGCGCTCGAACACCGCTGGCAACGGAACAAGCATGCGTACGCCGTCGTGCGTGCCACCACGTCCGCCGAACTCCGACGCTTCCGGGAGATGCGAAAGGCGGGTCTCGGCCTGCTCAGCGCCGCCGGCGAGGGGAAAGAGCGATCGATCGCGTTTGTGGAGGACACCGCCGTCGATCCACGAAGGCTTGCTGCCTACACGGCCGACTTCGCGCGCATCCTCGATCGGCATGGGTTGAGGGCGGGCTTCTACGGCCATGCATCCGCGGGGTGCCTGCACATCCGGCCATTCATGGACCTCGGCAAGCCCGGCCAGGTAGAGATCTTGCGCGCGGTCGCAGAAGAAGTCGCGTCGCTCGTCAGCGAATACGGCGGCATGAACAGCAGTGAACACGGCGACGGCCTCGCGCGCGCCGAGTTCAGCCGGCGTTTGTTCGGCGACGACTTGTACGAGGCGATGCGCGAGCTGAAGCGGGCCTTTGATCCGGAGAACCGGTTCAACCCGGGCAAGAAGGTCGATTCGCCCGCGATGACCGAATCGCTGCGCGAGCCCTCGCTGCCGCGCGCGCTGCCGGTGCGGACCGACTTCACGTTCGCGTACGACGACGGGATGCGTGGCGCGGCGAATCGCTGCGTCCGGGTCGGTGCCTGCCGCAAGTCGGCGCTTTCCGGCGGTACCATGTGCCCGTCGTACATGGCCACGAGGGACGAACGACACTCGACGCGCGGCCGCGCCAACGCGCTGGTGGCGGCGCTGTCGTCGTCCGACCCGCACGCCGCGTTAGGCAGCGACGAACTGGCCGAGGTCCTCGACCTCTGCCTCGAGTGCAAGGCCTGCAAGGCCGAGTGCCCGATGTCGGTGGACATGGCCACGCTCAAGTCGGAGACCTTGTCACACCGGTATGCCCTGCGGGGGATGCCGCTGTCGGCGCGTCTCTTCGGTCATGCGCGCCGTGTGAATCGGGCCGGGTCGCTGATGGCACCGGTCGCAAACGCGGTCGGCCGCAACGGCTTCATGCGCCGGTTGGCCGAACGCTTTGCCGGCATCGATCGTCGCCGGCCGCTGCCCGTGTTCGCCAGGCAGTCGCTGGGCGCCTGGTTCAGGTCTCGCGCGCCACTGTCGGCCGGCAGGCGCGGGGAGATCGCGTTCCTTGCCGATTCGTTCAGCAGCTACACCGAACCGGAAATCGGGCGCGCCTCGATCGAGTTGCTGGAGCGCGCCGGCTGGCGCGTACGACTCGTTGACAACGTCTGCTGCGGGCGGTCGCTCATTTCCAAGGGCCTGCTCCAGGAAGCGAAGCGCGCTCACGAAACGTTGCTCACCAGCCTCGCGCCGCTCGCCGAATCGGGGATGCCCATCGTCGGTGTCGAACCGTCGTGCATCTTCACGCTGAAGGATGAACTGGTGAACCTGGCGCGGGGAGACGCGAGGGCCGCCGCGGTGGCTCGTCAGGCGCGTCTCGCCGACGACCTCATCGCCGATGCCATCGATGAGGGATCGCTGGCGTTTTCGACGAGCGGATCGCAGACCGTGCTCTTCCACGGTCATTGTCACCAGAAGGCCGCCAGCGCGCTGGGGTCCACCGTTCGGCTGCTGCAGAAGATTCCGGGCGCGCAGGTGAACGTGCTCGACGCCGGGTGTTGCGGCATGGCCGGGTCATTCGGTTTCGAGAAGGAGCACTACGACCTGTCGATGCAGATCGGCGAGATGCGCCTGTTTCCGGCTGTCCGCGACGCGGCGCCTGGCGCGTTCATCGCGGCTACCGGCGTGTCCTGCCGCCAGCAGATCCTGCATGGCACGGGGAGGAGGGCGGAACATCCGGTAGTCCTGTTGCATCGCCTGATCGCGGGCTAACGTCGTCCGCCATTCGTCGTCCGACTTCTGCCCTCCGGGTATGGATCCTCGCATCACCGATAGCGCGATCGTTGCACTGGCCGGGTTGATCGGGGTCGTTGCCCTGCTCTTCCTCACGATCACGCGCTTCAAATGGCACGTCTTCATTGCCGTGCTCGCGCCCATCCTGCTGTTCGCGCTCGTGCCGGGGATCGATCGCAAGGTGTTCATCACCGCGTTCGAACAAGGGTTCGGGCGCACGGTGCAGAGTATCGCGGTGGTGATCGTGTTAGGCTCGCTGCTGGCGGAGGCGCTGAAGCATACCGGCGCGATCGAACGCATCACGCTGACCATGATCCGCTGGGTGGGCGAGAAGCGGATGCCGCTGGCGCTCACGTTCACGGGGTACCTCGTCGGCATCCCGATCTTCTCGGACGTGGGCTACGTCATCCTCAACCCGCTCGTCCACTCGGCGGCGATCCGCACCGGCTTGAACATGAGCGTGATGGCCACGGGACTGGTCGGCGCGATGATGCTGACGCACGCGCTCGTCCCGCCGACGCCGGGGCCGCTGGCGGCGGTGGCACTCGTACAGGCGGACATGGGGAAGGTCATCCTGTTCGGCTGCATCATCTGTTTTGGGGCCTCGCTGGCCGGATGGATGTACGCGCGGCTCGTCGGGCCGCGCATCGAGTCGCCGCCCTCGCCGGAGTTTGTCGGCCAGTCGTTCGCCGAGCGTGGGCTGGAGCATGCGTTGCCCACGCCGGCGCGCGCCTTCATTCCGCTGCTGCTGCCGCTCGTGCTGATCGCCGGGCAGAGCATCCTGGCACTCGTGCTCCCGGCCGGTCACATCGCGAATGTCGCGATGCAGTACCTTGGCTGGCCAGTGGTCGCCTTGGCGTTAGGCGTGATCGTGGCGTTCCGGAATGCGACGGCGGAACAGGGCGCCGATCGCACGAGTACCTGGGTCGAGAACGCGCTCCGCACGTCGGCGATGATGATCATGGTGACGGGACTCGGCGGCTCGCTCAGCCAGATCCTGCGGCAGACGCCGGCGGTGGAGGTGATTGCCGATGGCATGGCGGCGACCGGACTGCCGCCGCTCTTCCTGCCCTTCGTGATCGGCATCATCGGGAACATGATCACGGGGTCGGCAACAGTCGGGGTGATTACGGCCGCGTCGATCACGGCGCCGATGATGCCGACCCTCGGCCTCAGTCCCGAGGCGACGATGCTCGCCGGCTCCTGCGGTTCGATCATCATCAAGTACGTGAACTCGAGCTACTTCTGGGTCTGCACGTCGCTGACGAGGATGCCGCTCCGGTCGGCACTGATTTCGTTCGGTGGTGTGACGTTCGTGAACGGCGTGTCAGCGTTCGTGATTACGTTTGTGTTGTGGTCCGCCGGGGTATTGTAGCGAGAGCTGAAGTGGCTGCACAGGACTTCACGACCCTCAGGACCTCACGACCTCACGACCTCACCACCTCACGACCTCACGATCCAGCGACCTCACGATGAACCACCTCGCTCCGTTCGCCGCCCAGGGTCGCTTCATCTTCAGTCAGGGCAAGCGCTGGATGGCCAATCTCACCGATGACCATCGTGCGCTGCAGCCCATGGCAGGAATGAAGACCGCCGGTTGGCTGGTCGGTCATCTTGCCGTCACCGGTGATTTCGGCCGGAGGATCTGCGGGTTGACGCCGATTTGCTCGAAAGAATGGCGCGCGCTGTTCAACCCGGGGACCTTTCCATCGCTCGAAGCGTCCGTGTATCCGCCGATGCCCGTGTTGCTCGAAGCGTGCGTGTCGGTTTACAGGGACTTTTTTGCGAATGCGCCGGACGCAGCATCAGATGTACTGGCAATGGCGAACCCGTACACACCCGCGATCACAGCCTTCCCCACATCGGGCGATTTTGCGGCTTACCTCATGACCGGTCACCTCGGTCATCACCTGGGCCAGTTGAGCAGTTGGCAGGCGGCAGCGGGATTGTTGACGCCGGGAGCACCCATTGCTGACTGAGCCTTCGCCGCGAATCAACACCGTCCTCTTCGATCTCGATGGCACGCTGGTCGACTCGATCGAACTGATCGTCGCCGCGGCGCTGAACGCGTTTGCGTGTCGTCCGGGTCCCTCGCCAACGGAAGCGCAGATCAGGAACACCATCGGCCGTCCATTGCCAACGACGTTCGGGCCGTGGCTGGTGGACGACGACGACCTGCCGTTCCTGATCGCGAAGTACCGGGAGTATCAACTCGAGCACCACGACCGCCTGACGAACGCCTACGACGGCATCGTGGGCGCCGTCGGTGAGCTTCACGTGGCAGGCTGCCGGATGGGGATCGTGACGAGCAAGGTGGGCTTCATGGCCCAGCGGGCGCTGGAGCATTGCGGCCTTGCCGGATACATGGAGTGCCTCGTCGGCTCCGATTCCACGGAAAAGCACAAGCCTGACCCGGAGCCGGTTCTGCTGGCCCTCGACCGACTCGGCAGCAGCGCCGGCGAGTCGATGTTTGTGGGCGATTCGCCCTACGACATGCAAGCCGCGCGCGCGGCCGGCGTCCACGCG
>CAMPKM010000063.1 GCA_946887155.1 uncultured Gemmatimonadota bacterium | reverse complement strand
CCCTATCTGTCGAACTACTATCAGTCACCTGACAGATACCTGGCCCATGACTGCTCTCGCCCCGCGCGACCTTCTTATCCTCGCCGTTCTCGCCGACGGTCCCAGCCATGGTTACGGCATCATCAAGGCCGTCGAGGAGCGTTCGGACAACGACGTGTTGCTCGACCCGGCCAACCTGTACCGATGCCTGCGTCGCATGAGCGCCAATCGCTGGATCGATGAAGTGGAGTCGCGCGATCCTGAGGACCGCCGCCGCACGTACCGGATCACCGCGACCGGACGGACGATTCTTCGCGCCGAAGTCCAGCGTCTCGAGAGCCTGCTGCGCGGGCTTCGCCCCGCGCTCGCTGGTCACAAGCGATGACGTTGTGGTTGTACCGCGTGTTGCTGCACCTGTTGCCGCGTCGGGTGCGCGAGCGCGACGGCGACGAAATGGTAGCGGCATTGGCGGACCAGATTGCCGCAACGGCACAACCCGTCGCTGCGCGCTGGCGTGCGCTCAGCCGCCTGCCGCTGGTGGTTGCGCTCGAATGGCGTGATGTCCTCTTCGCGCCACGTCTGCCAGCCAATCCAGGTCCTCCACGAGGAAGCACGATGGACTCCATCGCTCGCATGATGCGCCACGGTGTTCGCAGCCTCGCGCGAACGCCGATCTTTTCCCTGAGCGTGATCCTGCTGCTCGGCGCGGGCGTGGGAAGCGTCAGTGCGATTTTTGCAGTGGTCGATCATGTGTTGTTGCGTCCCTTGCCGTACCCGGACGCGGACCGGCTCGTGGTCGTCGGGTTCGGGCAGCATTCCATGCCCGCGGTGCGCGACCTGGAAGCCATGCGAACCGTCGAACAGTGGGCAGCCGCGTCGACCCAGGACGCTCACCTGACGAACCATGGCGATCCACAGCGCATTCGTCAGGCAGTCGTCACCGGCGGATTCCTGCCGATGTTCGGCGCGCGACCTGTGGCGGGTCGCGTGCTTCAACCCGCAGACTCGCTGTTCGTGAATACCGCCGTCCTCTCCTACGGGACCTGGATCCGACTGTTCGGCGGTGACGCGAGCATCATCGGAAAGACGATCCAGATCGACGATGTTCCGGTGACCGTGGCCGGCGTGATCAACAGGGACTTTGCGCTGCCCGAGGCTATCGTCGATAGCGACATCGATGTCTGGCGAACGCTCGATCCTGGCGCTGACTACGCGAACTCACGTGACTACTGGATGTTCAAGGTCGCGGGACGGCTGAGGGCCGGCGCCACGATTGAACAGGCAGGACAGGAGGCTGCACGCGTTGCGGAGGAGCGGGCGAGGGTATATCCGGGGCGCTACACAGAGAACGGACGGGTACTGGAACTGCCGGTGCGTACTCTTCGCGAGGCGACGACCGGCAGCGTTCAACAACCTTTGCGGGTGTTGCTCGCGGCTGTTGGCCTGCTTCTGCTGGTCGCCTGCGCCAACGTGTCGCACCTCTTTCTGGCGCGCGGTGTGGGACGCAGCCGCGAAATGTCTGTGCGCCGGGCGCTTGGCGCGCGGCCACGTGCACTCATCGGGCAGCTCGTCACCGAAAGCGTCCTGCTGGGCGCCGCCGGCGCAACGGCGGGCGCGTGGATCGCGTTTGCCGGTGTCGGCGCCTTTCTCGCGCTCATGCCGGCTTCGCTCCCGCGCGCGGCGGGCATCTCGATTGATGGACGAGTCCTTCTCTTCGCCGGCGCACTCGGAATGCTGACGGCGGTCGTGTTCGGCCTGGTTCCCGCATTGCGGTTGGCGCGCACCGGTTCTGGTGATCCGTTGCGCGACTCCAGCCGTACCCTCTCGGGGACTCGCGAGGCGCATCGGCTGAGGAGCGCACTGGTGGTGGCGGAAGTGGCGCTTTCACTGGTTCTGGTTGCGCAGGCCGGGTGGCTGTTGCGCAGCTTCATGCGGATGGCCAACACGGATCCTGGATTCCGGACGTCTGGTGTGGTAGAGATTCCGCTGTCCGTTCCAACCACCAGTGTCGCGAGCGCCGGCTCTCCTGATGTGCAAGCCGCAGAGTGGCATCGCCGCAGCGAGGCAATCAGGAACGCGTTGTCACAAGTGCCGGGAGTGGCGCAAGCCACGTTCGGGCTGTCGATGCCCCTCGAAGCGACTGGCGGAGGGCGGTGCTGCTGGTCCACGCGCCCGCTCTTTGCCGGCAAGGCGCCGCGGCAGGGATCGAGCGTCGTCCAGCCGGTCGGCGATGACTTCTTCAACGTGTTCGATATTCAGCTGGAAGCCGGTGAGGACTGGCCTGGCCCTATCCGTCGCGGAGCGCTCTACCCGGCCATCATCAGCGCGCACCTCGCGACTGAGGTGTATGGTGGCGGTGATGCTGCGTTAGGCAGTTCGTTCTCGCTGGGCAACACCGCCTACCGCGTCGTGGGCGTCGCCCGGAACACCCGGCACTATGGCGTGGAACAGCCGTACGAGGGGATGCTCTACGTCCCGGCGATCAGCCTGCCCTTTGCGCCAGGCAGCGTGACGATGGCCGTGCGAACCGATCGCACTGATGACGGGTTGGTCGCGGAGCTTCGCGCCGCGATCTGGCGCGTGGAACCCCGCGTTCCCGTACCCGAGATCCAGGCGATCGCCGAACTGGCGCGACGGGATTCCGCTGCCCGCCGCTTTGACGCGTTCTTCCTCGGAACGTTCAGCGTCGTCGCCCTGATCCTTGTCGCTGGTGGTCTGGCCGGCACGTTGCTCTACATGGTCAGCCTCGAGCGACGCAGCCTTGGTATCCGTCTCGCACTGGGCGCAACGCCTCGTGGGCTCGAGCGCGGTGTCCTGAGGCGCGGGCTGGGTCTCGCCGGCATGGGTGTCGGTATCGGATCCGTTGGAGCGCTGGCCGCCGGCAAGCTGATCGAATCGCGTCTGTATGGCGTGGAAGCACGCGACGTCCGCACGCTCGCCCTGGCCGTTTCGGTGCTGATGGTGATTGCGCTCCTGGCGAGCTGGATCCCTGCGCGCCGAGCGGCGCTCACCAATCCGGTGGAGTCGATGCGCCCCGACTGAAACACATGCCCAAGGGCCGGTTAGGCGTCGGCCTAACGCGGCAGGGCTACCGGTCGTTCAATCGTCCGGCGCGTCCGGTGCTGAGGATCATGTAGGCAAAGTGCGATCAGCACCGCACCGATCACGCGAAAAAGCGGCCTGGGGCATGCGACTTCGGTGGATCCCGCGACGCAGCACTCAGGGCGATCTTTGCTCCTGCTGCGCCGGCTCGTGAAGCTCGACGGGATTGTCGTCGGGATCGAGCACCTGGATCTGTCTTCCACCGGGACCTGCCTCGACCTCATTCCGGAATCGGGCGCCGTCGGCGCGCAGACGATCGATCACGGCGGTGAGGTCGCGAACCCGGAGGATCACGCGGTTCGATCCGCCGGGATGCTGTTGCTCGTTGCCGGGAAGCGGGCGTGACCCCGATGCGCGGGGTCCACTGAGATGAAGCCGCAGGGTGTCGAGTGTTACCGTCGCGAATGCGGGCAACTGCTGGTGCGTGACGGTGAAGCCTAACACGTCACGATAAAACTCCATGGTTTTCTGCACGTCGGTCACCAGGTATCGGACGCCATGGAAACCGGTCACCTGGGCGCGAATCGAGGTGCCAACCGGCTTCTGCTGCACGGTGCTCATGGGAGACCTCCTTCGAGCAATATTTGCCATACCCGCCCACACTCATGCTGGTCCGAAAATGTGCGGGCTCGTGTAATGAAGCCATGCCGAGTCGCGAGCGCTGGAGCGTCAAACGGAAGAGGGTGTCTGATGGAGCGGCCTCGACACCTGTGTACTTTCCAGCATGAAACTCTGGATCGATGCCGATGCCGCGCCGCAGGTCGTGAAGGAGATCTGTTTCCGGACGTCGGACCGCCTGAAACTGGATACGATTCTCGTGGCGAACCAGCGCATCGTTATCCCGGCTGGCTACGATTGCCTGACCACCGTTCGGGTGGACGGTTCGTTCGACGCTGCTGATCGCTACATCGTTGCACATGCCGAGTCGGGCGACGTGGCGGTGACGCAGGATATTCCGCTGGCGGCGTTGCTCGTGCCGAAAGGCGTGACGGTGATCGATCCGCGCGGTGAGGTGTTCACGGAGGAGAGTATCGGTGAGCGACTGTCCCTGAGAAACTTCATGGATGGGCTGCGCAGCAGCGGCGTGGAGACGGGCGGTCATGCGGCCTATGGGTCTCGAGAGAAGCAGGCGTTTGCCAATGCGCTCGACCGTGCGCTGACGCGGGCGAAGCGTGACAGTTTGACCAAACCTCGTCCCTGAACCCATGCTGCCGGGCACACCCGACGTATCCCCCCGCGTGAGCGATTCGCGCGATGTGCAATTCCTCTCGGCTGCGCACGCGGCCGGGCTTCAGGCGCTGTCGATGGAGCCTGACGTGGCCGCGGTAGCGGGAGTGGATGTCGCGATCTCGCTGGACATTGCCCTCGAGTTCATCGCCCTGGCGACAAAGGCCCGCGAAAACGGCCGGGCGTTCATCTTCGTCCTCACGCACGGACCCGAAGTGTCGGGCATCTGCCGGCTCATCGGTGTGCTCGGCGTGCCACGCCTCATCGTCGCCGTTGCGCATGCGTACCGGGGGCAGGGAAACGGAGCCTTTCTCGTCGGACATGTGCTGGAGTATGCCTTCGAAACGCTCGGGCTCGAGCGAGTCACCGCCGCCGGAGCCTGCCTGCGAGTGGTCTCGCAGTTCGGCCGGTTGGAGGGGAACGGGCTCTCGAGGTCAGAATGGCTCGCGAAGCGCCTCGAAAACGGTTGAACACCTCAACTTCTCAACTCTTTTTGCCCTGACCTGCCAACCCTCCCAGGGGGGACTTGTGTCTACCTTGCCGTAAGCTGCTTACTGGAAGGAGACGTCATGCCACGCGAGCAGAGCGACCTGATTCCCGGCACCTTCGACATGCTCATCCTGAAGGCGCTCAGCCTGGGTGAGATTCATGGATGGGGCGTTGCGGAACGCATTGAACGGCTGTCGGGCGGTGTCTGCGGAGTGAAGCAGGGAGCCGTTTACCCGGCCTTGCAGCGACTGCTTCTTCGCGGCTGGGTTGCCGCGCAATGGCACGACAGTGAGCACAACCGCCGGGCGCGATTTTACCGCCTCACGGCAAGCGGGCGCCGTCAGCTCGATCGCGAGGTGGCGTCATGGCGCCGCGCTACGGGTGGCGTTGAACAGGTGCTTCGCGCGGCGACGCAGGAGGGATTGTGAGCATCTGGCATGGGCTTCGTGAGCGCTTCGCCCTGCTGCACCGGGAGCGCCGGGACAGGGAACTGGACGAGGAAATCCGGTTTCATCTCGACACCGAGACGATGCGTCTCGAGGACAACGGGTACACGCCCGACGATGCGCGTCGGCGCGCCGTCGAGCGATTCGGGGACACCAACACCATCGTGCTGGCCACGCGAGATGCCCGTGGCGACCAACCCCTGGAGGGAACCATGCAGGATGTTCGTTATGCATTGCGCGTGCTGTCACGAAACCCGGGCATCACCATGCTGGCGCTCCTGACACTCGCGCTTGGCACCGGCGCCACCATCGCATCGTTCGCGGTGCTCGACACCGTCCTGCTGCGTCCACTGCCGTATCGTGAAGCGGATCGCCTGGTCTTCATGCGCGAACTCAACGCCGCGCGCGCGACTAATCCGCCGTCGTATCCCAATTTCATCGACTGGCGTGAACGGGCGCGATCGTTCGACGGGATTGCATCGGTGATGTTCCCGTATCCGTCGACGGTTCGCTCGACGAACACGGCCGACCCGGAGCGGGTGACGGTCATGGGAGTCTCGCGCGGGTTCTTCAACGTGCTGGGTGCTCCTCCTGTGAAGGGCCGCGAGTTCACCAACGAGGAAAACACGCTGGGTGGAGCGCGGGTGGCCATGGTGTCGTACGAATACTGGCAGAACCAGATGGGCGGCCGGCCGGAGCTCGGCGACATCACCATGGGCAGTGCGCCCAGGGCGGTGGTCGGCGTGCTGCCGCCCCGGTTCGAGTTCGTGACGAAGGCCGATGTCTTCGTCCCGCACGAGCAGTCCCCGGGGACGTGCCGGACCTGTCGCAACTACATGGTCGTGGGCCGCCTCCGCGATGACGCGAACATCGATCGCGCGCGTGCCGAGATGACGACACTCTCGAAAGCGCTCGTTGCCGAATATGGGACGGATACCAATGCGGCGGACGTCGAGGTGCAACCGCTACTGGAGTACATGGTTGGGGACTACCGCACGCTGTTAGGCGTGGTCTTCGCGGCGGCGGCGCTGGTGTTGCTGATAGCGATCACGAACCTCCTGAGCACGCAACTGGCGCGTGCGTGGTCGCGCGAGCGGGAGATGCAGGTACGCTCAGCCCTCGGCGCATCGCGCCGGCGGTTGCTGCGCCAACTCACCATCGAAAGCGGAATCCTGGTGCTCGCCGGTTCGGCTCTGGGACTGCTGCTCGCTGGGGGCCTGACGAAACTCGTGCGAATCGTGGGGACAGGCCTGCTCCCACGGCTCGCGGAAGTGACCATCGATGCGCGGGTCGCGATGGTCGCGGCGGGTCTCATGCTCGTCGTCACTGTCGCTGTTGGCGCGTATCCGGCGCTTCGACTGTCGCGTGGCGGCAGTGGTCTGGCTGCGCGGGGGGTACGCGGATCATCGTCCACGGTGAGGATGTCTGCGTGGCGAGCGCTGCTCGGCTTCGAGATTGCCCTGGCAGTGGCATTGTCGGTCAGCGCGGCGCTGTTGGTCCGCACGTTCCGCAACATTATCAACTCGGACACGGGGTTTGCCTCACGAGGGATCGTGACCGCGGCAGTGACGCCCAGCGAGGCGGACGCCGCGAGGTTGAACCTGGCACTGACGGAACTCGAGGCACTGCCGGGGACCGAGGGAGCGGCGTACACGACCAGGCTTCCACTGTCATGGGGTGCGAACTCCGGTCCGGTCCGTCGTCGTTCGGATCCGCCAGGTCCGGACTGGCCGGGGATGGCAGGCTTCCGCATGGTGTCGCCGGGATATTTCGAGGTCCTGCGCCAACCCGTTCTGCGGGGTCGAAGCTTTACGTCGACCGACCGGGCCGATGCCGAACACGTGGCGATCATCACGCCGGGGATCGCCGAAACGCTGTGGCCGGGCGAAGATCCGATCGGCAAGACGATCGGCACGAATTATCTCTGGGATGAGTGGCTCACCGTGGTGGGCGTGGTGGCCGAGGCGTCGAACTGGTCGATGCCGCGCGGTGAGCAGAACGAGATCTATGTGCCTATCGAGCAACACGCGCAGGCGCTGCCGCAGCAGGGGCAGGTCGTGGCGGTAGTCCGGACAACCGTTCCGGCGAGTACGCTTACCAATGCGGTGGGTGCGTCGCTGAAACAGACGATGCCGAATTCACCGGCCACGATCGGCACGATGGAAGAGCGCATTGCGCGGAGCGCTGCCGATCGGCGTTTCGCAATGGTGGCGCTGACGGGCTTCGCGATCATTGCGCTGTTCCTGGCGGCTATCGGTCTGTACGGCGTGATCTGGTACGTGGTGACTACGCGGGTCCAGGAGATCGGTGTGCGCATGGCGCTGGGCGCGTCGCCGGGGAACGTCCTCGGCGGTGTCCTGACTAGCGCGTTAGGCATCGCGGCGGTCGGTATCCTGGCCGGGGGGCTGGGTGCGATGGCCGGCGGCAAGTTCCTGGCGTCCACGTTGTACGGGGTCGGGCGTCTCGATCCGCTGGCGTACGCGATCAGCGCCGGCGTCGTGTTGTTGGCAGTGTTGCTTGGTGCCTGGAGTCCGGCACGTCGAGCCAGTCGGGTCGATCCGATGGTGGCGATGCGTTCGGATACTTGATTGGTGCGCGGACTGGGAGTTGGGAAAACTTCTTTACGCGGATCGCGCGAAAACAGGCTGATGACTCCTTGAATTACCAGAGTTCCGTTACCTCAGGTTACGAAAAAGGTGGCTCTTCGATGCTTGATCTGGACGAATTGCAATCCGGGCACAACTCGTCTTTCGTCCAGTCTGGTTTGTTCAACTGGCCAGAGTGGGTTGCGTGATTACTGCCCCATGGTTTCACCGCCAAGAAAAAGGGGACAGACCACGGTTTTTCGACCGCATCTCGAGTGATCCAGCGGAACAGTGAAAACGTGGTCTGTCGATGGCGAGACCTCGGCGTCCCTTGGCGTCCTTGGCGGTTTGTCTTCTCGAAGCTCCCACGGGGTGCGTGCTGTAACAGAGCTTGGAAGTAAAGACGCGAGACGAGGCGCGGGACGAACCCATGGCTTGCGACGAACCTTACGAACCAATACATCCATTCGGCGATGCCGACAGTCAACAAGAACGCAAACCGTGTAGTTCGCCGAGCATTGTATGCGCGTTCGACGGTCATTTGGGCTCTGGGTCTCTGGAGCCCGGATGTTGTGGCACAGTCGAATGACCGTGGTTTGATACCAGACGAACCGAGTTGTACCCGCTGTGCGATCGTGGTCTCTCCAAGTGTCCAGCTCCAGGTGAAATCGGCGGACCCAAGGCACTATCCGCCGAAGGTGGTCAGGCAGGATGGGATGGGGCGTTACTGGGCTCTCAGTGGGTTCGAGCCGCCAATGTTGTTTGATCAGAGTGGCCGATTTCTTCGACGTGTCGGGCGCACTGGATCTGGACCGGGTGAATTCGAGCGACCGCAAGACATCATTTCGCTGCCGGGTGATTCCGTACTCGTTATCGAAGTTGGACGGGCGCAGGTCCTTGGCCCTGACCTTCGTGCTACGCGCCGGATCATTCTCAACCGACAGCTTTACCCTGGGGTCGTTCTGGAATGGCCCTCAGCTGTCGTTCTCTCAGGTGATGTAGGTGGGCAATATCTGGGGCGTCGACGCGCGCATCTCGTCGATCTTTCCCGAGGTGGCGCCCAGATGGCCAATCAGCTCGAGTACGACGACGCTGCGCCGCGCGTCGCATTCCCTAGCGCGGGCGTGTTCGAGCTGGCGTTCTCACCGTCCTCGCGTGGTGTGTGGAGCGCTGACCCTTTCATCTACCGACTCGTTCAATGGAACAGAACGCGTGGAATAACAACGATTCTCCAACGCCGTCCCGAGTGGTTCGCCACAAGATCAGAGTTCTGGAACGGGAATGCCTCAACGCCGCCGCCACCGCGAATTGCGGCGATGCACGAGGACGAATCCGGCTTGCTGTGGGTCTACGTGCTCGTAGCAGCGCCGGACTGGGAAACCGCCTGGGCGCGGACTCGGCGATCAAGTCGAGAAGTCAATCCGACAGACGTTGATGTCCTGCAACTTTTTCAAACGACCGTGGAGGTCATCGATCCTGTGCAGCGACGAGTCGTGGCTCGAACGAGACGTCGCGAACTCCTGGTGGATGTGTTATCGGGAAACCGCGCCGTCTTCTACGACGAGGATTCTCGAGGGGAACCGCGCGTCATGGTCAACACCCTGACGTTGGTCAGGAAGTAGCTGGGAGACGAACGAGCGATCACAAGTCGTAGGCCACGGGGCGGGCGGCGTAGTGATTGGCGATGAACGTGCAGAATTCGTTGATCCAGTTGGTCAGGAATTCGCGTGTGGAGTCCTTCGTCACTTCGCCCTCCGGTGTGATCAGTCCCGGCGTGAGCTGGATGTACGCCTCACTGCTCAGTTGAGGCGACTTGCAGTACGCGAGTAGCGTGCGAAGATGCTGCTGCGCTATGGCGGTGCCGATCGATCCTGTCGAGGCGCCGATCACCGCGGACGGCTTGCCGGTGAAGGCATTCTGTTCCTTCGGTCGGCTGGCCCAGTCGATCGCGTTCTTCAGTGCACCGGGGATCGAGCGGTTGTACTCCGGCGTGACGAACAGAATGGCGTCGACACTCGCAATCGCCTGCTTGAGGGCGGTCGCCACCGGTGGATAGCGGCCCTCGAAATCGCGATTGAACAGCGGCAGGTCGTCGTACCGGATTTCGCGGAATTCGAGTTCAGCAGGGGCAAGTCTCACAAGCGCGTCAGCGAGCGAGCGGTTCACGGACGTGGCGGAGAGCGAGCCTACGAAGTACCCAACGTTGTAGTCAGTCATGGTCTGAACGGCAGAGGTTGACCACTGATACCCCGCGTCGCGGCATCTGACGTCCAGGAAAGACCAGGCGACCGGAACTACAGCGTCGATTGTTCAGTGTTGACTGAACGAACTGAACAGGGTAGCTTCCGCACCCGTTTGAAATCCCGGAAGCGTGAAACCAGCCGTCCGAACCTTTGTCGAACAACTCGCCCTTCAGTTCTGTGGTGAGGGCATGCCCCTCATTGCCGGGCGCGTGACGGCGTACCTCCTCGTTTCCGAAGGGCCCCGCTCGCTCGACGAAATGGCAACCGCACTCGGCGTCAGCCGGGCGAGCGTCAGCACAGACACGCGGCGCCTCGAAGAAAAGGGGCTGCTCGTTCGCCTCAGCCTCCCCGGTGACCGGAGGACGTACTACAGCCTTGCACCCGACGGATTCCAGACCGCGCTGGTCGGGCGCATCCGCGCCATGACCAGATTCCGGGAAATGCTCGAAGGCGCCCAATCACTTCCGGCCGCGGTGGACAGCACCGAAGTCCGCACGCGGCTCGCGGAATGGATCGATTTCCATCTCGCCGTTACAGACTCACTGGAAGATCTCCTCGAAAAATGGAAGAAACGCAACGCACCACGCCGCACGGCTCGTCGTCGCGGGAAGGTCGCATGAGACGCCTGACGAGTCTCCTGGCGCTCCTCGCCACGGCCGCCTGTGGCGGAAGTGAAGAAGCGCCGGCCCTTGAAACGGCGCCGGTGGCGGCGGTCACGCTCACAC
>CAMPKM010000062.1 GCA_946887155.1 uncultured Gemmatimonadota bacterium | reverse complement strand
CGTTGAACAGGGCTCGCACGCGAACCCGTGTCAGGTCCGCCATCTTGAGCAGGACGGTGCCGCCGCTGGCGCTGTTCGTCGCCGAGGCGATCACCTGACCTAACGAGACCGGCTTCTCGATGATCGTACCGGCGACCGGTGCGTTGACGCGCGCCTCCTCGACGCGCTGCGCGGCGATGTCCACCGCCGAACGGGAACGGATCATCGACGCCACGGAGTTGGCGTAATCGAGCTGCGCCGTCTCGTACTCCTGGGCGGTGATGATCTTGTCCGCGAACATCTTGTCGTTGCGGTCCTTCTGGGCCTTCGATACGGCGAGCTTGGCGCTCGCCGCCACGGAGTCGGCGACGGCCTGCGACAACTGCTGCTGCACGTCGCGCGGATCGAGCTGGATCAGCAATTGCCCGGGCTGGACCAGGGATCCGGTCTCGACCGTCATTTCGGTGATCTGGCCGGACGACTTCGACTTCACTTCGATGACGTTGATCGGCTCGACCTGGCCGGAGGCGGTTGCCTCGAGCACGATCGTGCGGCGTGCGACCGCGGCCGTCTCGATAGGCAGCGGCTGGACCTTCTCCCCGCGGCATGCGCCGAGGGCGATAGCGAAAGCGAGCACCAGTCGCGACCGGCCCCGGCGTTTTGGCGCCGCACCGGTGCGGACGATGGTTGGTGACAAGGTGTTCACGGATGGAATTGAGGAACGTGAATTAACGGATCTCGCGCCCGAGCAGCTGTTCGAGCTGCGCCTTCGCGATGCGAAGCTGGTACCGGGCGTTGACGAGATTGTACCGGGCGCTGTTAAGCTGCGTTTGCGTCGTGAGCAACTCGAGTTGCGTCGACGCACCGAGGTTGTAGCGCTGCTGCTGGACGCGCAGGTCTTCCTGCGCCGCGACAAGCGACGCCTGCTGGATGGAGATGCGTGCCTGCGCGAGCCGCAGTTGGCCGAGGTACTGCACCAACTGCTGCTGGGCCAGCATCTGGGCGTCGCGTAACGACGCCTTGGCATTGATCTCGGTCAGCTTGGCCCGCTGGACGGTTTCTTCGCGACCCAGGCCGTTGAAGAGGGGCACGCTCAGGGACAGGTTGAACGACTTGTTCTGCAGTGTCCGACCGTGCCAGAACTGGAACGTCGAGTCGGAAATGTTGTTGGTGATGCCGTAGCTCGTGGAGAGGCTGGGCCAGTAATCCGTCCGCGACGACCGGACGGCGGCACTGGATGCTGACACGCTCGCCCGGGCCGCGCGCACCGCGGGCGACTCCTCGAGATACCGCACGAGGTCCGCGCTGTCCGGCGCCACCGGCGTGAGCAGGGTGTCGGTCGGGGCGGCGGTGACACTGAACGGCGTGCCGACCAGCCGCGTCAACGCCGCGTTCGCGTTCTGCAGTTCGGTTTCGGCGGTCAACACCGCGAGCTGCTGGTTGCCGACCGCGATGATCGCGCGAAGGGAATCGGATCGCGTGGCGGCGCCGCTGGCAATGCGGGCTGTTGCCGCGCGCAGGTTGAGCTCTGCTTCGGTCAACGCCGCGTCAGCCGCGGCGCGGCTTTCGCGCGCCGCCAGCGCGGCGTAGTACTGCTGCGCCACCGAATACGCGACCGAAAATTCGGCAGCGACTTCGTTGGCCTCGGCCGCCGCGACGTTGGCCCTCGCGGCCCGAAGCTGGAAGTTCCGGTCACCGCCGTCGAAGATCAGCCAGTTGGCCGAGAGCCGGCGGCTCCAGCTCCACGGCGTCACGCTGTTGCGGCTGATGATGTCGCCGGCGCTGTTGAACGTCTGACCGCCGGACCAGCCCGAGGAAAAGCTTCCGCTCACCGTCGGCAGGAAGGCCGCCATGCGCGTGCGGACGGACGCTTCGTTGGCGTTGATCGCGTTACGGGCCGAAATCACCTGCGGCGAGTTCTGCCTCGCCAGTTCAATGGCTTCGTTGAGGGTGATCGACCGGGCAGAGTCGGTCGATACCTGTGCCGAAAGCGCCGCCGGTAGCAGCGCGGCAAGAAGGAAAGCACGCATCAGTTGTCGTCGTCGCGAGGCTTGTTGGTGTCGTTCATCTCCGCCAGGACCTTCTCGAACTCGATCCGCTGCGCCGGCGTGAGCATCAGTCGGATTTCATCGCGCGCCCGCATCTTGATGGAATCGAGCGCAGGGCGCAGCGGAGACATGACGATCGAGTACCGCCGGTGGCGTTCGTCGACGATCGAGTCGAGCTTCGCGTTCTGCGCGGCGTCGAGCTGCAGCCGGTCGGCGAGCGACATGCGGCCGCTTTCCGGGCGAGAAATGCGGTCGCGCAGCATCATGCGATCCGCCGTGAACCCCAGGGCGCCGCCGACCACGACGGCACCCAGGAGAAATGCAATGGCTACGTTCTTCGATTGTTGCATGTCGCGCACTCCTAGCGCGTTATGAGATAGCGCAGGGTGGCTTCCCGCCGACCAGCGCGGTCACCGCCGGCCGATTCGATGATCGGGACCTCGCTCGGCATATCGAGCAGTTCCTGCCAGGCGACCCGGTCCTGTGCCTTACGAGTCTGCCACGCGGCGATACCGGCAGCGGCGAGCGCCAGCGCGGCCGCCGCCAGTCCGGCGCGGCTCCAGGCGGGGAAATACGACCACCATTCCCGCGCGCCCTCGGTCGAGATGCGCGACATGATGCGCCGCTCGAGGAACGCCCAATACGACTGGCCCCCTGGCGCACTGTATTCGATCCGCAATGCGGCGTGCAGCTCGTCGTCGCGAGGGTCGCGTTCGTCGTCATGCACGAGTTTCATAGGAAGCTCCGGACTGGACCCAGCTCCTGGCGCAGGCGCGCCCGGGCATGGTGGAGGTCGGACCGGGCCGTCCCTTCCGGGATGCCCAGCATGCGACCGATCTCCGAGTGCTTGAATCCTTCAATGTCATGAAGGACGATTACTGCGCGCTGACGTTCACCGAGTGTGGTCAGCGCCTGCCGCAGCCGGCGCCGCAACTCGTCCGACTCGCCGGGATCGCGAAACGGCGATGCGATCGTATCGGCCAGTGAATCGGCATCGCGAACCTTCTTGCGACGCGTGATGTCGAGCGCCGCATTGGCGACGATCCGATGCAGCCAGGCACCAAACGCCTGGTCGGGCAGGAACCGGTCGAGGGCACGATAGGCGTGCAGGAACCCTTCCTGTACCGCGTCTTCCGCATCTTCGTGCGTGAGCACGATGGCGCGAGCAACCGCGTACGCCCTTCGTTGGTGCAACCGGACCAGCTCCGCAAATGCCTCGGTCTCCCCGCGCTGCGCGGCGACAACGAGCGCATGCTCGCGCTCCCGCGGCGTGTCACCAGCCACGGCGCGCACGCGAGCCGGCGCTTCGAGAGCGTCCGGGCTGACGGGGAGGGAGATAGCGGTCACTGAGTGGTTGCGTGGTGTCCTCCTCAAAACGCGTTCGAGGGGTGAACCGTTGATTGTCGGGTCGCTCACGCGGGCGTTGCGGCGATGCCGCCAAGTCCGAGCAAATCGGCCCGCGCCCGCATGGCCTCGAGCACGAACTGAATGTGCTCCGTGAGGTCAACGCCCAGGTCCGCAGCGCCTGAAATGATGTCGTCACGATTGCAGCCACGGGCAAATGCCTTGTCTTTCATTTTCTTTTGGACGGACCGGACATCCATGTCGTTAAGGCTGCGGGACGGCCGAACCAGCGCGGTAGCGGTGATGAGGCCGGTCAGTTCGTCGACCGCAAACAGGGCCTTGGCCATCCGGCTTTCCCGTGGTACCCCGGTGTAGCTGGCGTGGCCCAGGATAGCCTGGAGTATCGGCTCCTGGAGTCCCTGCTCGCGAAGGATCCGGACACCCTCCGACGGGTGCTCCCGGTCTGGCGCATGATCGTCGTTAGGCCAGCGTTCGTAGTCGAAATCATGCAGTAGCCCGGCCAGCCCCCAGGCCTCGACGTCCTCTCCGAATCGTTCGGCGTACGCCCGCATTGCCCCTTCCACCGCCAGCATGTGCTTCCGCAGCGAATCGCTTGCGGTGTACTCGTGCATCAGAGAAAGGGCGGCAGGGCGGGATAGGGGAGACACAGTTCGTGGTTAGTGGTTATTGGAACTGGTACGGGTAGTGAGTACTGCGACTGGCAGGGGGCGAGATCGGGAACTTTCGAGCCAGAAAAGCTATCACCGCTGGCTCGGTTTGACCGCTCGGCTCAACCCCTCGCGTGGAACTCCCGGGCGATGCGGCCCACCCGATGGGCTGCGGCCTTCAGGGCGGGCGACGGAGCCACCAGGTAGCTCATGCGCGCTTCGGCAAAGATGGGGAGATCTGCAGGATGGTCGCCAATGTAGTCGAATTCTTTGCAATTCAACGACTTGCAAATGTGTACGGCCTTCTGGCGTCCCTTGATGTTCGGCCCCGCGTCGGTTGCGATGAGGGCGTCGAACAATCCGAGATGGGCAGCTACCGCTTCACCAACCAATCGATGCGCAGCCGTCGCCAGGACGATCCGTCGCCCACGTTGCTTCTCTTCCCGTAGAAAAGCCAAAACCTCAGGACGCCACCTCAACGATTGAGGATCGGGCACGTAGCGACGAGCGACGAACCCCTTGAGTCGCGGCCGGCCTCCCAGAAGAACAAACGGCACCGCCAGCAGGAGCCACGGTGCCGTACGAGCCAGATACCTCAGGGAAAGGCGGAGTGTGTCTCCCTCGATCAACGTGCCATCGAGGTCGACACAGAGGGGAGGTTCGGGACCGGCGGGCGTCAGTGTCCTGTCGTCGCTTCCGCGTGGGATTCGCCGGCGAATTTGGCGTTCGTGAGTTGCACGATGGTGAACGCGAAGATGAAGAGCGCGATGCTGGTGAGGATCATGCCGATGACGGCGGACCTCTTGTCACCGGGTTCGAGTTCGGACATCTGAGATTGCCGTGAAAAGGTGGAGTGGACGGACGACGCGAAACGGGAAGGAACCAGATAACGCGTGATGCGAGATGGCGCTGACCCGATCTATTCGACCTTGGCTGATGTCAACTCATCATTCTGCTTGATCTGCGGGATGACGTCGAGTCCCTCGATCACCTGACCGAAGACGGTGTGCACGCCATTCAGGTGGCGCGTGTTGGATTCGCTGAGCACCACGAAGAACTGGCTTCCTCCGGTATCCTTTCCCGCGTGCGCCATGGAAAGGGCCCCCAGCTTGTGCTTGTGGGGGTTACCGGCGGTTTCGCACTTGATCTTCCAGCCGGGACCACCGGTTCCGACCGGTCCCTTGGCGTGTTCGCCGCCTTTTGAATACGGATCGCCGCCCTGGACCACGAAATCGGGAATGACGCGGTGGAACCTGGTTCCATCATAAAAGCCGCTGTTGGCGAGCTTCTCGAAGTTGGCGACGGTGTCGGGCGCGTCGGTGTCGTACAACTCGGCGACGAGGGTGCCCTTGGACGTTACGAGCGTGGCTTTCTTCATGCACGGCAGGGTTATGAGTCCGCGGGAAATGTAATGCGTGACCAGAGCGGCGACCCGTGACCGGATCAGACCCGGAACGCGGAGGGGCAGATATCGTTGAGGACGCAGTCGCCGCACTTCGGCTTCCGGGCCTCGCAGATGCGGCGGCCGTGCCAGATGAGCAGGTGCGACAGCAGCGTCCACTGCTTCCTCTCGTACAGCGACATCAGCACCTGCTCGATCTTCTCCGGGTCGGTTTCACTCGTTAGGCCCAGCCGGGCCGACAGTCGCTGGACGTGCGTGTCGACCACGACCCCTTCGTTGATTCCCCAGGCGTTGCCGAGTACGACGTTGGCGGTCTTCCGGCCCACGCCGGGCAACTTCACGAGGTCGTCCATGGAAGGCGGGACGTGTCCGGCATGGCGCGCTTCGACGGCGTCGGCCATGGCGATGAGGTTGCGTGCCTTGTTGCGGAAGAACCCGGTGGTCCGGATGATGTCTTCGACGTCTTCCTGGCGGGCCGCGGCGAGGGCGGCGGGGGTGGGCCAGGTCGCGAAGAGAGTCGGCGTGACCATGTTCACGCGCTTGTCGGTGCACTGGGCACTGAGGATGGTCGCCTGCACCAGTTCCCAGGCATCCCGGAAGTCCAGCTCGCAGTGCGCGTCGGGGTAGAGCGCTGACAATCGCTCGAAAATCGTTTGCGCGTGAGCGGGAAGCTGGCGGGGTGGTATGCGTTTCGCCGGCTTGCCGCGTTGCAGTGATCTGGCCTGCGTAACGGGGATGACGGACGGTTTCGCCGACGATCGCACCTTTGATGTCGGGGGGCCCTTCGGCCTCGTCAGGCCGCCTTTCGCATTCGGCGTCCCGCGGGCGGCCTTGGGGCGAGCCTGCGACAGCGGCTGCCGTGGCCCGGCGGACTTACGAGCCACGACGTCCCCCGGCCGACGTACCGATGCTTCTCCTGGTCCTGGCAAACGCCAGGACATCGTCTGCCGTGCGAGTGTTCAGCACGTTGCCGGCCTCGAGCCAGCCCTTGCGCGCGATCTGCATACCGAAGTCCACATAACCCAACTCGTCAGGCGAGTGGGCGTCCGGGCCGATCTCGATCGTCACGCCCCGTGCGACGGCGGCCGGCAGGAATCGCCAATCGAGGTCGAGCCGGTTCGGGTCGGTGTTGAGCTCGAGCGCAATTCCGGCTTCGGCCGCGCGATCCATGACGGCGTCCAGGTCGACCGCGAACGGTTCACGACGCAGCAATTTCCGGCCGGTGGGGTGGCCGATGATGGTGAGGTGAGGATCGTCCATCGCGCGCAGGATGCGCTCTGTCATCTGTTCGCGATCCATGCCGAACCGCGAGTGAATCGACCCGATGACATAGTCGAACCGGTCGAGCAGTTCGCTATCGTAGTCGAGGGTGCCATTGGCGAGAATGTCGGACTCGAGGCCCTTGAGCACGCGAAATCCGTCCAGCCTTGCATTCAGCGCGTCGATCTCGTCGTGTTGGCGCAGCACGGTATCGCGCGACATTCCGCCGGCATACGACGCGGCTTGCGAATGATCCGAGATGCCGAGGTACGTCCAGCCGCGCGCCCGCGCGGCGGTGGCCATGGCTTCGATGGAAGTACTGCCGTCGGAATACTTCGAGTGACAATGGAGGATGCCACGAAGGTCTGCGAGCTCGATCAGGCTGGGCAGCTTGTCATCGGCGGCCGCCTCGATTTCGCCGCGATTTTCCCGCAGTTCCAGGGGAATCCAGGCCAGGCTGGCATTCTCGTACACCGTGCGTTCGTCTGCGTCGGGCATTGGTACCCCGGTCCTGTCGACCAGCCGATCGTCGCGAATGTCGAAGCCGCGCGACCGGAGTCGGTCGATGACTCGTTCGCAATGCTCCTTGTTCCCGGTCGCCCGCCATCGGGCAATGGGAAGCGTGTCGGCTCGCGAGCAATGCAGGTCACTGCGTACGCCATTGATCAGGCGGACCGTGATGGTCTCGTGCGTCGCTGTTACCTCTTCGACGCCAGGAACCGTCTTCGCTGTCTTCGCGAGTGAATCTGCTCCGTCATCGCAGACGACGACGAGATCGATATCGCGAACGACTTCAGCCGAGCGCCGGAGCGATCCCGCGATTTCGACCTGGGTGACGCCCGGGAGTTTTGACACCGCGCGCTGTAATCGCGCGGCTTCGGTTGCTGCTGCACCATGCATCAACTGTCCCGATTTCTCCTGCATGGTAGCGATGCCCTTGAGGATCTTGTCGGCCGTCTTGATTCCAAAGCCGGACAACTTTGCCAACCGGCCGTCGCGGGCGGCGGCCTCCAGCTCGGCAACTGACTCTACCTTGAGGCCTTCGTGGATCCGGTGGATGCGTGTCGGTCCGAGTCCCGGGATGCGCATCATGTCCACCAGGCCCTCGGGCGTCGTCTCGCGCAACGTCTCGAGATACGAGGAGTCGCCTGTCTCGACGAGGTCTGCCAAGACGGCCAGTGTCGTGGCGCCGATGCCCGGCAGTTTGGCGAGCTCCTTCGACCGCACCATGGGTGCAATGTCTGCTTCGTCCAGCTCGCTGAGCGTGCGTGCGGCCTGGGTGAAGGCGCGCGACTTGAACGGATTTTCTCCGCGGACTTCCAGCAGCGCAGCGATTTCGTTCAGCCGGTACGCTGCAATTTGTGGGTCGAGCATGACGAGAGCGGAGGGCAGATGGCAGAAGGCATACCGCTACCAAGTCTAAGACGGGAGAAGGCCGGCAACAGGCCGGCCCTCTGACCGCTCAGCCCTTACCAGGCCCTCAGCTCGCGACGCCGGCGTACGTTCGCAACTGGCCCACCATTTCGTGCAATCGCTCCTCGGTGTTGGCGATTTCCGTGGCCGCTTCGTCGACGTCGAGGAGGCCGGCGCGCATGGAGGTTGCGACCTTGTTCAGGTAGCGAATTTGCGTCAGGACTTCCTGAGTGAGGTGGCGCAACCCGTTGAACCGGCGTCGATGTGACATGGCTCGCCGGTGCCGCAACGCGAGGTCGTGATTGGACAGTGTCCGCGCCTGCGCCTGGATATCGGCGCTCGATCGGCCGGGGATCGAGCCGAAATCCCGGATGCCGTCGTCGTCTTCCCACTCCGAGTCGCGGAACAGCAGGTGCCCGACATGCTCGATGCCATCGAACTCGACACGCACCGAGACGGCGTAGGTTCGACCGTCGATGTCCGTCGTGGTGACGAACAGTTCCTCGTCGTCCTGTTCTGTGCTGGGCATCGTGCTACCCGATGTCATGGTGGTTCGGTCAGGTATTCGTCGATTGCAACGAAGAGTGCGTCGGGCTGTTCCACGTATGGGACGTGTCCGCTCGCCTCTAGGACGAGCAACCTCGCGCGCATGGCACCAGCTGCCTTTTCGGTCGACTCGAGCGGTATGGGATCGTGGCGGCCGTGGACGAAAAACGCGGGCACGTGCACGCTGCCCAGGTCGGCAATGACATCGAAGTCGCCCAGGCTGTTCCAGACCGATTGCTGCACCCTGGCGGTCACCCGGAAAGGCGTGAGTTCGGCGGCTGCTTTCGGGTTCGTGAAATACGGAGCGACACCCAGCTCGAACTGCCGCTGACGCCACTCGTCGGGATTGGCGTCCTTCAGCCCGGAGTCGGCGAGGTCTTCGCGCAACTCTCGAATCGACTCGCTACGCTGGCGTCGCGCGAACTCATCCTCGAACGCCTGCCGGTGCGGCCGGGAAAGCGGCGCCGGATCGACCAGGACGAGTTTGACGGGCAGCGGGTGCTCGCGGTGCCGCTGGCATTCAATGGTGTACAGAAGGGCGAGCAGTGCCCCCCATGAGTAGCCGATGATCGTCGGCGGATCGAGTGAAAGCTCACGAATGAGCAAGGACAGGTCCTGGACGTGATTCTGCCAACTCACATCACCGCCACCGGTTTCGCGGGAACGACCACCGCCGCGCTGGTCGTAGAAGACGAGCCGGCGCTTGTCGGCCAGGCGAAGAAATTGTGGCAACAGGTAGTCGAGGTGCGCCCCGGGTCCACCGTGCAGGACGAGAACGGCGGGCGCCGTGTCGGGGCCGTACGAGCACCAGTACAGCGGCACGGACGTGGTCGCTGTGTGACCCGAAGCGTCGGGTGGGGGCGTTGGGGCTGGAGGCATATCTCGGTGGTGGCTCGGCACCAAGCGGGGAGGATAGACTAGTGAAAGGGCGAGGCGGGACGTGTTGGCGGCGCGAACGAGGGGGACGGGATGCGGAACTTCAAACCGGGATTGGAAACGTGAAAATTCTGGCGACTGTTTTTGTTTGTGCGCTGGTGGCCCAGGGGGCGGCGGCGCAGGGTGATCCCGATCGCGGGGTCAGCGGGTCGGGAATACAGGTGAACGGGTGGCAAGGTCGAACGGATCGCTCTGAACAGAAGATCAGCGACGTGAAGTTCGTCGAGATGGGCACCGGATTTCACTTGACGAGTGGGCCGCACGCTGTCGTCTGGAATAAAGAGCACACCGCGACCGGGGACTACACGGTCAAGGCCAGGCTGACCAAGACGCCGCGCAGCACTTCGACCCACGAGGAGTCGTATGGCGTTTTTATTGGCGGGTCCGACCTCAACGGTCCGAAGCAGAACTACCTGTACTGCGTCGTGTTCGGTACCGGCAACGTCATGGTGAGGCACCGCGACGGGATTGACACGCACACGTTGCTGGGCAAGACGACCACGCCGGCGGCGACGAAGATGGGTCCCAATGGTGCCACTGACGAAGTGGCATTGTGGGTTCGGGGCGGCCGGGTTGGTTGCTCTGTCAATGGCACGGAAGTCTTCTCGGCAGCGGCGGCCGACATGATCGGACCGGGGAAACTCGTGTCTACCAACGGCATGTATGGCATCCGGGCGAGTCACAACCTCGATATCCACGTGGAAGGGCCGACCATCACGAAACACTGACCGACGGGCCGTTTCCCGGAGTGGGGGTGACGCGTCTCCTGTCGTCAGGTCGTACGTGTGATACCCGCGCCCCATTTCGGCATGGAAGACGTTTCGCCCTTCGTAACCCATTTCTCCCGACTGGTCTGGCTCCTGGCATACCGTCCTGAGGATCAGGATGGCCAGAAGGAGGAGCTTCGGCGTTGCCTGGTAATGGCCTCGAATCAGGCGCAGACGCTGCTGCTTCGGGACATTGCGCTGGCCCTGTCGGTCAACCAGGAAGTTGAAGATGAGACGACCGCCTGCGTGCGCGAGCTCGTCATGCGCATGGCGGGTCATTCCATCCGCCTCATGGAATTCGAGGCGGTGGTGCCGGCCAGGGACGTCATGGAGGTGGCGAAGGCGGTCGCTTCCGAACCGGCGCGCGGGGACGAAGGCGCGAGTTTCGACGCCATGATGACGGCGCAGACCCTGACGGGCATCACGGTGCACCTCGGGTCCTCGGGGTTCGTTCGTCATCCGACGCCGGGTGTGATGCCGGCGTTTTCGGGCGGGATCCGCACGCCGGTCGGCCTGAATCCCATCATCGAGGACCTGCCGGCGCGGAAGAAATCCGGC
>CAMPKM010000061.1 GCA_946887155.1 uncultured Gemmatimonadota bacterium | reverse complement strand
GCATTGGTGAAGACCTGGGCACCACGCGAAACGTCGAACGTTCCGGGAACCGGTGGTGCCCAGGTCTTCACCAAAGAAGTTCCGTGTCCATCCTGGTACTCTGCGCTTTCCGTGTCCTGCCCTATCCGCGAAAATCGTCATTCCCGCCTAACTGCGAAAATCGTCTCCATGAGGATTGCTGCTCTCTACGACATACATGGCAACCTGCCGGCACTCGAGGCGGTGATGGTCGAAGTAAAAAGGGTCGCGGTCGACGCGATCATCGTCGGTGGTGATGTCCTTCCGGGGCCGATGCCGCTCGAATGCCTCCAGTTGCTCGCTTCGACCGGTATCCCAACCGAGTTCATTCACGGAAACGGCGAAAGCGCCGCGATCGAGGCGTTGAATGGCAGCGCGGTCGAATCCGTCCCCGAGGCGTTCCGGCCGTGGGTGCAGTGGAGCGCGTCGCAGCTCACCGACGACCTGGCCACGGCCATCCGCGCCTGGCCGGCGACGATGTCAATCGACACGGACGGAATGGGGCCGACGCTGTTCTGCCACGCGACGCCGAGGAACGACACGGAGATCTTCACGAAGCTGTCGCCGGATACGCACGTAGCGGAACTGTTTTCCGGTGTCGATGCCCCTGTCGCGTTATGCGGTCATACGCACATGCAGTTCGACCGGACCGTCGGTGCGCTGCGAATCGTCAACGCGGGCAGCGTTGGCATGCCTTTCGGTGAGCCTGGCGCCTACTGGTGCCTGTCAGGTCCTGACGTTCAGCTCCGGCACACGCGATATGACCTGGACGCGGCGGCCGAACGGGTGAGAGCGACGGAGTATCCCGGTGCGGAGGCATTTGCGAAGCAAATCCTGCAGCCGTTCTCGGAGCAGGTCACGCTTGATTCGTATGCACGGGTGGATGGGCGCGGCAGGTCGACAACTGGAGAACCGACTCACCGCGGATAGTGCGAATCGACGCGGATCTTGGCCCCATCCATCGAGATTCGACGTCGCTCAGCCCGCGGCCCCACCGCGAAAACTCAGCTCGTGAGTGATTGGCAGCGGCCAGCCCGCGTCGGCTCCCGGCAGAGCATCGAGTCCGCTCGCAACGGACTCCGTCCAGTCCACCACGTTCGCCGGCCGTTGCGAGGGATCGCGGTGGAGAGCCTGGCGGAACAGGTGATCGATATTTGCCGCGTCAGGCAGGAACGAGGACACGTCAGGCGGCGTCTCGTTCAGGATGGCGGCGAGCGTGGCGGCCATCGACGGGCGCTGCTTGATGAGGCGCTTGCCGACGAGCGCTTCGAACGCCACCGCGGCGAGCGAATAGAGATCCGACTTCTCGTCACCAACCGCGCCGCCGATCTGCTCGGGTGCCATGTAGGCGGGAGTGCCCGGCATCGACCCGGACCGGGTCGTGTCCGCGCCGCCGCCGCCGGCCACACGCGCGACGCCGAAATCGAGCAGGCGGGCGTGGAACCCGTCGGCGGTGCGGGTCAGGAACACGTTCTGCGGCTTGATGTCGCGGTGGACGACACCCGTGCGATGCGCCGCCGACAGTGCGGCGCCCACCTGGCGCAGCAGGTCCGCCACCTGTCGAGGCGAACCGCGACCGTGACGGGCGATTTCCTCGGAGAGCGCGCGGCCGGTGAGGTATTCCATCACGATGAAGGCCGACCCGTCGTCGAGTTCACCGAGATCGAAGACATCGACCACGCCGGGATGACCGATGCGCGCCACGGCGCGGGCTTCATGCGCCAGTTGCGCGCGGGCGCTCGCATCGAGCGGGGCGTCGCCTAACAACACCTTGATCGCCACGTCGCGCTGCAGGCGATCGTCGCGGGCGAGGAACACCTGGCCCATGCCACCCTGCCCCAGCAGCCTGACGAGCTGGTAGCGATCCTGGACCCGGTACGGCAACAGACGCTGGATCAGCTTCGTGCCATCGACATCGCACCGCTCGACGGAATCATCGAAGCAGCGGCCGCACGTCTGGCACAACCACAGCGCACCCACGCCTCGTTCGCGCATGCGGCGCCGGGCACTCTCGCGACGCGCTTCTTCCAGCGCGAGTTCATGTCGCTTTTCCATGATCTCGAGGGCGCCGCCGAGGTATCGCGCGAATCCGCCGACGAGCCGCCGCTCGGGGGTGCCCCAGCTCGAGGGCTGGGCAATCACGATCGCCCCGAAGACTTCGCCGGAAAGCCCGGACAACGGCACGAGCACGTTGCCGTTTGCATCCTTCGCCATCTCACCGGCATTTTCGACGACGCTGACCTCGGGCGCGGTCAGCTCACCGTCGTTGAGCGGCACCGCCTCACCTTCGGCGCATCGCCAGATCCGCACTTCCACGGCCTCGACGGTCCGGCGAATCTCCCTCGCGACCTGCTCGGCCCAACGCGGCAGGTTTTCGATCGAGTCCGGGGCGCGCAGTTCCATCTCGGCCACGCGCTTCTCCGATTCATGGAGCTGGTCCATCGACCCCTGCAGCTCGCGCCGGCGCTGCTCGAGCAGCGCGCGTTGCTGGAAATCGCGCCGATACCCCGCTTCCAGCGTGTAGCTGCCGATCATGCCGATCAGGTTCGCCGAGGCGAGGAAGAGGACGTTATTGATCAGCAGCGTGGTGGGCAGCCTGCCCTGTTGCAGTTCGACCGCGAGGTAGAACAACGACAGCAGCACGGTGGCCGCCGACGCCAGCAGGAAGGGCAGCCGCGACACGGAGTGCGCCCAGAGAATCGCCAGCACGAGCCCGACCACCTGCGCCGATGCGACTTCAATATCTGTCAGAATGCCGAGGTAGATGAGCGCACCGCCGCCGAACACGACGGCGAACAACTGCGACGGCAGGAACCAGGTCTCGAAGCGTTTTGCCCAGGTGAAGGCGAGGAGCGCGCCTAACAGGGGCGCCACTATCGAGAGCCGTACGAACCAGAGCGACCGGTAGGCGTCAGGCGCGACGAACGGATCGAGCACGGCAAACAGCACGAACAGTCCGATCGCGAGCGCCAGCGCGGCCCTGGCCGGCCGCAACGAGCGGGCGAAGTAGTCGTGCTGAAAGGCGCGTTCGAACTCGGGATCGGCGAACGGCTTCGCGCCGGGCCGCAGGCGCGCGGCGGCCGCGAATTCCTCAGTAACAGACATCAGGATGACAGGCGTGCAGGGTGTGACCGTTCAGGTCAGGCGCGGGTGTTTCCCGGATTTGTGCTCCAACTGCAGTTTGACATACGAATCAACGGTCGCCCTGATTCGTTCTCTCTCGAGTACGGTGGTTTCCCTGACGACGCGCCCGGGAACGCCCATGACCATCGAGTTCGGCGGGATCTGCATTCCTTCCTTGCAGACGGCGCCGGCGGCCACGATGGAACCCGTCCCGACCCGGACGCCGTTCAGCAGAACCGCTCCCATCCCGATCAGCGAATCGGGTTCGACAATGGCGCCGTGGATGATAGCGCGATGACCGACGCCCACGCGGTCACCGATGATGGTCGGGAACCCCGTATCGGCATGAACGACCGTGCCGTCCTGGATGTTCGAGTCTTCCCCGATCTCGATGCGTTCCGTATCGCCGCGAACCACGGCGTACGGCCAGACGGATGCGCGCGGTTTCAGGTTTACTTGCCCGCAGACAAAAGCCAGAGGGTGGATGAAGGGCATGAGGGCGCGTGAGGGCGTGAGGACGTGAGACGTGAGGACGTGAGGACGTGAGGCCGGGAATTCGGGGAATTCAGCGGGCGAATGTACGGAAGTACTCCTCCAGGCCCTCGGCCACGCCTCTCGCGTACGCGTCCTGGAATTCCGGCGTGCGCAGCGCCGCTTCCTGCTCCGGGATCATGACGAAAGCGCCTTCGCAGAGAATGCTCGGCATCCACGTGGGTCGGAGGACGGCAAGGTTGTCGTAGTTGATGCCGAGGTCGCGAAGTCCCATCCGTCGCACCATGCCTGCCTGCACCGCGCCAGCCAGCGGTTCCGACCAGGGATTGAAGTAGTACGTGCCGGTACCGTGGCGGTCGAACGGATTTACCCCATCCGGCAGCGCGTTCAGGTGGATCGAGACAAAGGCGTGGGCGTCGGCTCGGCGGGCCATGACCGGTCGGTCCGCCAGGGGCACCGCACCCGGCGCCGTGCGCGTCATGACCACCGTTGCGCCACGCTGTTCGAGGTAGGTCTTCAACCTTTCGCTGATGCCTAACGTCGGGACGGCTTCATAGAGGCCGGTTGGACCGGTGCTGCCGGCCGGCGGGTGGCCGGCGTCCACGGCAATCACGAGACCCTGCAACGGGCGGGATCGGTTCACCGCCGGCGGTTTCCGGACGCGCAGCACGAATGCGTTCTGCTCCCACATCACCAGGTACCCGAACGGCGCGTCGTGCAGCTCGATCCGGTATTCGGCGCGATCGCTGAGTACCTGACGCCACGTGACCCGCCTGACGATGGAGTCGGCCGACGTGTAGTTGATGATGTCGGTGTTGGCGATCGTGCCATGCAGCGTGACCACGAGCGCCTGCGGCTCGGCGTCCACCGAATACGGTGGCATCTCCGACATGGGAATGCGGACGTCGCTGAACGCACCACGGTTCACCACGCGGGCGTTGCCGGCGACGCGTCTCGGGGCCGGCGTTCCGGCGGGCAACGGCGCCAGCTCGGCCGGATCCACGAAGACCTGGAGATTGCCGTCGAGGCGGATGCGACTCGCGCCACTTGTCTGGCCCGTGACCTCGACCACCGTGCCGGGCTTGAGGAACCACTTGTACGTTCCGCCGGCGACCGGCCGGCCGATGATGACGCGATCCGTGTCAGGCACCGTGGACGCCGCCGCACCCAGCCGCGCATAACGAGGACCGGCGGAGTCCGCGAGTGAAACGCGCATGATGGGGAGCCGGGTCGTGTCACGCCCACGGGTCACGTGGATCCAGCCGCCGCTGTTGAGCCTGACGGCGGGAACCTCGGTGACCACGAACTGTCCGCGGGCCGAGCTCGCCCCGGTCGCGACGAGCGGACGACGGGATCCATCGGGCAGTCGGAGCTCGGCAGTCGCACCGCCAGCAATCGTGGCGCTGACCCGGACCGGATCCCATCGCTCGAGGACTTGACCGACTCTCGGCGAGACACTGTTCGAGTCGACGATTAGTGGACCCGACACCGGAAAAGGCGGCGATTCGGGAGGCAAGGTAACGCGGTGCTGAGTCCTCACAGTGTCGAGTCCCTGCGCCACCTCGAACTCGTAGGTTGCAGCATTGCCCGGTCCGGTTGGCACGGGGAGATACGCGAGGAAACTGCCGTTTGGCTTGACCGGGATTGCCTGCGAATTGATCCGCAGCGTGGCCGATCCGCTGCCGACTGACCCGAAAATAAAGTTCGAGTCCCGTGCGGCGATCCGTGCCCCGGCGGGCGGGTATACCACCCTCAAGGCAATTGGCCCCACGACGCTAGGGATGTCTGGCAGCGTCACCGGCCCGGCGGCTTCCGAAGTCGCCACCGCGGAAGGTGGTGAAGCCTCGGTGCCGGCGGTTGGAGACCTCACATCTAGACCGGGATTTCGAACCGGTCCGGGCAAGCACCCCGTGGTGAAGAGCGTCAGGAACGAAACAGCCCGACGGACCCGGCCTGTCAGCATGGGCGCAAGTTAGTCGTGGCGGAAAACTTGCGGCACTTCCGATCCGTACTGATGGTCTGGTCCGTGGGATCTGTGGCTGGGTTGCTCCAAGGTGTGGTTTGTGGCAATTTCGCTGTAGCGTCGTTTCGCGCTGTCCTACGTACCGGACCGAATTCCCTCGAGGACGTTTCCGGTGGCCCGTTGTGCCAATTGTGGTCGCACCAGCGACCTGGCTTCGAACCATAGTTTTTGCGCCCACTGCGGTTGGCGCATGAGATCGGCAGACTCGACGTCTGGTACAACGTCGGGTAAGCGCGCGCTATTTCATGATCGACCGGTCTCAGCCGCTGAAGCACGAGTCCTCTCGACGACGCCGTCAGGCAGCCGATCGTTGAAGACCGCGCCGTGTCCGCACTGCACCCGCGCCATCGATCGGGCCCTGCATTTCTGTCCGCATTGCGGACTGAAGACCGGGTTTGCCGCGATCAACCCCACATTCTGCGGGTCGTGCGGCACTCGCATGAGCGACGACGATTCGTTTTGCGCGGCCTGTGGCGAACCACTGAAAGGCGGCTTTGATGACCCCGGTCTCACCGTTGATACGCAGCCGCGAGGCATCACGCCGATGGTCGTGAGCGCGGTCGGACCGCATCTCTCGCTGCTGACCGACGAAGGTGAGGTCGTGCGCGAGATTCCGCTGCAGAACGGCGAAATCGTCGTCGGTCGCGGAAATGGCGACGTGACCTTTGACGATGACGAGGCGGTGTCGCCGGAACACGCGGTGCTCACGTGGAAGAACAACGCGCTCCACGTGCGCGACCTTGGTTCATCGAACGGCAGCTGGTTGTACATCCTCGCGCCGCAGGCATTGACGGATGGCGACGTGTTGCTGATCGGTTCCCAGGTGATCCGCTTCCGGAAGCTGTCGTCAGGCTTCCTGCTCGACGATGCGGAGCTTCGCCAGGCCGGATCGCGCACGCCGAAGCGCGATGATGCGATGCTCGAGCAGTTGCGCGCCGATGGCAGCGTCCGGGACGTGCTGTATCTCTCGCCGGGCCGGACGATCCTCATCGGCCGGGATCATGGCGACTGGGCGTTCCCGTACGACCCGACGATGAGCGCGCGGCACGCGGAGATCCGTTCGGTGCCACAGCGCGACGAATACGTCGTTCGCGATCTCGGGTCGCGGAACGGAATTGGCGTACTGGTACGCGGCGAGCGAGCGGTCAGGGGTGGCGAGCGCCTGCTGTTCGGTCGCAAGATGTTGCGGGCCGATCTCACGTGAGTTCGGCCGGGGCCGGCCCGGCGTCTGCCCGGCAACGTTGACGCGAACTTCATGGCAACCATTTCCGGTGAATACGTGATCCCCACGGGGTCAAGGGAAGGCCACAGGCAGCCACAGGCGCCGGTGGTCATCCAGGTATTCGCCCAGTCCGACGTTGGCCGCACGCGCGAGCATAACGAGGATTCCTTCATCGTGGTGAACCTGAGCGACGGTGAACCGCTCCGGTTCGAGCGACTGGTCGAACAGCCGGCCGATCCGGCGTCGACGGTGTTCATGGTCGCGGACGGAATGGGTGGGGCCGCGGCAGGCGAAGTCGCCTCGGCCACCGCGGTGGAGGTCGTGCTGCGGCACCTGCGCGATCGGGTGGCGCAGATGAAGCCACCGGCACCGCAGGAGCTGGCGAATGAGCTGACCCGGGCGGCCGAGAAGGCCAACTGGTCGATCTTTCAGCAGGCGGTGAACAAGCCCGAGCTGCGCGGCATGGGCACGACGGCGACGATCGCGGCGTTGCTGAATGACACGCTGTACATCGCCCAGGTGGGCGACAGCCGGGCGTACCTGATCCGCGGCGGCACGGCGACGCAACTGACGAAGGACCAGTCGCTGATGCAGAAACTGATCGAGGCCGGCGAACTGACGGAGGAGGAGGCGCTCCTCAGTGAGCGGCGGAACATCATCCTCCAGGCGTTAGGCCCGGAGGCGAGCGTGAAGGTGGACCTGACCATGCAACGCATCCGGCGCGGCGACGTGCTGCTGCTGTGCAGCGACGGCCTGTCCGGCCTCGTCAGGCCCGAAGACATGGCCCGCATCGTGGACGAGGAGCTCGACCTGTCCGTGGCCTGCGACCGGCTGGTGGCGATGGCCAACGACCAGGGCGGTCCGGACAACATCACGGTGGTGGCGGCGCGCTTCGAGGGTCGCGGGCTGGGTGTCGTTCGCGGGACCGATGCCGTCGGATACCGGGAATTCTCTGCCGATGAACCGCCTGACGACGGTGTTCCGCCGGAACCGGATCGTTCGCGCGACGTGACGCAACCGTGGCCGGTGACCCCGGCGCCGACGATGGTCGACGATGACCGGAAGCGCAGGGCGGCGCTCTACATGCGGATCATTGCCGCGGTGGGCGTCGTGGTGCTGGTGCTGGCGATATGGCGCTGGTTCTTTTGAGTCGGGGAGTGTGTGAGTTGAGGAGGGGTGTGCCTAACGGGCTGGGGTGAGTTTGCCGAGGATGCGTGGGCCTCTCGCGCCGGTCACGGTGACGACATTGCCGGGGCGGCGTTGCAGGAACAGGTGAGCCAGCAGGGCGAATGCTACGGCCTCCTTCGCTTCTCCATCGAAATAGACGTCGGCGAAGCGCCGGAGCGTGATCTCCCCGGGGATCGCCTTTCGAATGGCGTCCACGAGAGCGGGGTTCTCGGCGCCACCTCCCGACAACAGCATTTCGGTCACCGGTTCGGGAATGAACCGCCGGTACGCGTCGGCGATGCTGCGGGCCGTCAGGCTGACCGCTGTCGCCACCAGGTCACCGTTGGTGGCATCGGGCCGGTGGCGACGGCAACTGGCGATGAAGTCGTCGATCCAGTCGGGACTGAAGAGTTCCCGGCCGGTGGACTTGGGCGGCGGCGCGGAGAAATACGGGTGTGTGAGCGCCTCGGCGACCGCATCGTCGATCGGTGTTCCACTGCGCGCGAGTTTACCGCCGGAATCGAATCGCAATCCCGGCGAGATCTTTCGTGTCACCGCATCCATGACGACGACGCCGGGCCCGGTATCGAAGGCGCGCAACGACGACAGGTCGCCGCCCGGTGGCACCACCGAAATGTTGCCGATGCCGCCGATGTTCTGGAGCGTGCGCCATGCCGTGGGGTGTGAGAACAGGAGTGCGTCGGCCATGGGTACGAGCGGCGCGCCCTGACCGCCGGCGGCCATGTCCCGCACGCGGAAATCAGAGATGACATCGATTCCCGTGCGCTCGGCGATCACGGCCGGCTCACCGAACTGCCAGGTCGAGTGTCCCGGGACGTGCCAGACGGTCTGCCCGTGTGAGGCGATGGCGGTCACTTCATCGCGCGGCACGCCGGAATCCGCCAGTGCGGCCGTTGCCGCGTCGGCGAGCCAGTCGCCCAGCTCGAAGTTGAGCTGGCAGTACTCGTCAGGCGTGGTGCCGGCGAGGGCACCGGCAAGCCGCTGGCGGCGGACGGGATCGTACGGCACCTGCCGAAATGCGAGGAGCTCGGCCTCGAGTGTCGCGCCGAACCTGACGACGGCAGCGGAAATGCCGTCGAGGGATGTCCCGCTCATCAGGCTTACGATTACGGTCGACGCGAACCGTGAGGCCTGGGAGGAACCGGATTCGGCGGATTCGTGTGTCAAGCCTGGAATGCCTCGCTAGTCAACCGCGTTGGCTCGTGTGGTCAGGTCTCTCGTACGTGTCTCACATCCACTCAAGGATCGCCGACCACTCGTCGAATGATTCCACCGGCCTGTTGAATCCGTTCGATGGCATCTCCGCGAGAGATGTGCGCCCGGTGCATAACGATAGCGACTTTCACACTTCCCCCGGCCGACTCGAGCAGCGTTTGCGCGTCATCGCGGGAAATCGCGCACGTCTCCATCAGGATGCGCTCACTGCGATCCTTCAGCTTGAGATTGGTGGCCTGGAGATCGACCATCAGGTTGCCCCAGGTCTTGCCGATCCTGATGAGCGCGCCGGTGGTGATCATGTTCAGGATCATCTTGGTGGCGGTGCCGGCCTTGAGACGTGTGGAACCGGTGACGACTTCGGGCCCGGTGACCGCGACGATCGCGACGTCGACGAGGCGGGTCACCTCAGCCGACAGTGGCGTACAGGCAATGACCATGGTGCGGGCGCCGAGTTCTTCGGCGCGAGCGAGCGCTCCCCTGACGAAGGGCGTGGTGCCTGACGCGGCGATGCCCACGAGGCAATCGTGATCGGTGACGCCACTCTCATCGATAGCGGCGGCGCCATTCTCCGGCAGGTCCTCGGCGCCCTCCTGCGAGCGAAAGACTGCCGGGGGCCCGCCGGCGATGATGCCCTGCACCATCTCCGGATCGGTGCCGAACGTTGGAGGACATTCGCTGGCGTCGAGAATGCCGAGTCGGCCTGACGTTCCCGCGCCGACATAGAACAGCCGTCCACCGTTCCGGAATACACCCTCGACGATGGTGATCGCGGCGGCGATCTCGTCGCGCTGGGTGGCGACGGCGTCTGCGACCGATCGATCCTCGGCATTCATCAACTCCACGATCTCGTCAGGCGTCGCGAGGTCGATACGCGCCGTCCGGGGGTTGCGATGCTCGGTGATCCGGTGGTCCTGAGACATTGGGCCAAAAATAACGAGAGGCCCCTCTGTTGGGCCTCTCGGTTCTTACTGGTACTGGGTAGTGGTTATTGGGACTGGTACCAGTGTGGTACTGGTATCGTCAGTTGCCTACGGACACTGTGAGCGGACCGGTCAGGCGAACGGCGATCGCGGATCCGGCGTTCACGCATCCCTCGTAGTCCGACGTCGACGATGCGGCGGCGGCGCCGGCGGCGGCACCAACGGCGGCGCCGATCAGCGTACCTTTGCGGTCACGGCCAAGGACCTGGCCAATGATCGCGCCGGCGGCGGCACCACCCACCACCTTCTTCGCGTCATCGCCGCGATCCTGCGAGCGCACGCGATCGATCGATGCCGTCACGACTTCGGCTTCGGGCGTGTAGGTCCGGCCATTGGCCGTGATCGACACCACCTTGAACCCCATGACGATGTTCGTCTTTGCATCTTCGCTGCGCTTCAGTTCCGTCACTTCGATCGCAACCGACGATCCCGCCGGCAGCGAAACACCGTTCGTGCCGGTTACCGGCTCGGAGAGACTGGCGTTGAAACGATCACCAATCTTGTTGGTGTTCGTGCAGATCTTGCTGCCCGACGTCAGGGCGAGCGTCGTACCGCTCGCGATCACGCCACTCGTGGGTGCGGCGGGTGCAGGGTCCGGCGCCGGCGGTGGCGCTGGGGGTGGCGCCGGCGGCCGGCCCCGCCCCCCCCCCCCCCCCCCCTGGGGGGGGGGTATTCACACAATAGCGGG
>CAMPKM010000060.1 GCA_946887155.1 uncultured Gemmatimonadota bacterium | reverse complement strand
GGTTTGGCGGCGGATTCGGCCGCGGCGGTGGCGCCGGCGGCGGTGGTGGCAGTTTTGGCGCGGCGACCACGGCCGCCAACCCGAACATCCGTGAGTGGGCTGTCAGCTCGTTCGACCGGCGGCATTCCCTCACCGGCTCGCTGACGTGGCCGGTCAACCTGGGCCTGGAGATCACCGCGACCGGTCGTGTCTCGTCAGGCGCGCCATTCACGCCCCTGGTCGGCTCCGACATCAACGGTGACGGTTCCCGGAACGATCGCGCCTTCATCTTCGATCCTTCGAGCCCCGGCGCCGACCCCGCGGTCGCGGCGGCCATGTCGAAGCTTATCGCTGGTGCGCCCTCGAGCGTGCGCGAATGCCTGACGAGTCAACTGGGCAGCGCCGCCGACCGCAATTCGTGTCGCGGCGTGTGGCAGCCGAGCCTGGAACTGCAGATGAACTGGCGCCCGCAACTCTTCGGCTTGAACAGGCGCCTGATGCTCTCGTTCAATACGCAGAACCTCCTGGGTGGACTCGATGAGCTGTTCCACGGCACGAACAACCTTCATGGCTGGGGCGCGATCCGGTCTCAGGACAACACGTTGTTGTACGCGCGCGGGTTCGATCCGATATCGAATCGCTACCTGTATGAAGTGAATGAACGGTTTGGCGCCTCGCGGCAGGGAGCAAACGGGATCCGTATCCCGTTCCAGGTCGGAGTCAACGCACGGCTGATGATTGGTCCGGATCGTGTACGCGATGCGATCGATGCCGTTCGCGGAGCGGCCTTCGGCGGTCGCGGTGGCCGGGGAGGTGGACCAGGTGGTGCGGGACTGGGCGGATTCGCGTCGGCATTGGCGAATTTCAATCCCGTGCTGTCGATCCTCAATCTCAGCGACTCGTTGAAGCTGACTGCAGACCAGGTCTCGCAGCTTCGCATCGTTTCCGATTCGCTGAACGCTCAGAATACGGACCTGGCGGAGACCGTGCGCAAGGATGTCGAGGGTGCCGGCGCCAATCCGGACATGGCGGCGCTGAATGCGCGCTTACGACCAGCGTTGGAGAAGGTGCAGGCCAACCAGCAGGCCGCGTTGCGCCGGGCGCGAGAAATCCTTACGACCGATCAGTGGGCGCAGCTTCCTCCACGAATACGGAACGGACGAGGCGGTGGACGCGGGGGCTGAGGACGCGCGACCCCTAGCCTCAAAGTGTCGGGCGCGTCTACTCCCTGAGTCGGGTGTCACGGGATGTATCGAGGGCGCAATATTGCTGCCCCCCCAACAATTGGTTCGATACCCCGGAGCCCATGAATGGCGAACACGGAATTCGCGGCCGTTGACGCACTGCGCTTGCACAGCGACGAGATCCTTCGCACCTGGCAGGACCTGTTGGTGTCGTCAGGCGCCGTCGGCGACCTTCGCAATCGGGGTGGCGAGCTCCGTAACCAGGCTGACGAGTTTCTTCGCCTGATGAACGACGCCACACAAAGCAGAAAGATCGACGATGTACAGGCGGAGCCGTGGAAGCACGTGCGCTCGTTCCTGAGCCAGTTGTCGTCCGAACGCGCTCGGCAGGGCTACACGGCTTCGCAGACCGCCATGTTCGTCTTCTCACTGAGAGAAGCCGTCTTCATGGTGCTCCGCCGCGAGATTCCCGACACCCAACGACTGCTTGCCGCGGTACTCGAGGTGAGCCAGTTGATCGACAAGCTCGGGCTATTGACCGTTGCGTCCTTTCAACAGGCGCGCGAGGAAGTCATCTCGCGGCAACAGCAGGAGATGCTCGAGCTCTCCACTCCGGTCGTGAAGTTGTGGGAAGGGATCCTTGCCTTGCCGATGATCGGCACGCTCGACAGCGCGCGCACCCAGGTTGTGATGGAAACGCTGCTTCAACGGATCGTGGAAAGCGGTGCTCAGATCGCGATCATCGACATCACGGGCGTGCCGACCGTGGACACCCTGGTCGCGCAACACCTGCTGAAGACAGTGACCGCGATCCGGCTCATGGGATCCGACTGCATCATCAGTGGGGTCAGGCCGCAGATCGCGCAGACGATCGTGCACCTTGGCGTCAATCTGCAGGGCATTTCCACCAAGGCGACGCTTGCCGACGCCCTGGCGCTGGCGCTCGAACGCACCGGTCAGAACGTGAAGGCGCGGATGGTATAGTGGAACGCATTCCGATTCTCCGCATGGGGCGGACGTTGCTGGTAACCATCCAGCTCGACATGCACGACGCGCATGCCATGCAACTCCAGGAGGATCTCTCCAGCCGTATCGTCGAGACGGGCGCCAAAGGTGTCCTGATCGACATATCGGCGCTGGATGTGGTCGATTCGTTCATTGCCCGCGCGATCGCGAACATCTCATCGGTGTCCGAACTGCTCGATGCCCGTTGCGTGCTGGTCGGCATGCAGCCCGCCGTGGCCATCACGCTGGTGGAGATGGGAGCAAAGATGACAGGAGTACGAACCGCGCTGAATGTCGAGCGCGGCATGGACATGCTGCGTGCGGCAGGCGTGTGACGATCACCTCGACCGGCGCGGACGTGACGCTCGCCCTTCGGCGGGACCAGGATATCGCGGCATCGCGCCAACTCGTCAGGCGCGTGGCGCAGGAGCTCGGATTCAGCCTCGTCGACCAGACCAAGCTGGTGACCGCGACGAGTGAACTTGCACGCAACACGGTGAAGTACGGGGGGGGTGGCGAGATGCATGTAGAAAGGGTGCACGCTGACAAGCAGGTCGGCTTGAGAGTGTCGTTCGTGGACGAGGGACCGGGGATACCGGCCATCGAGCAGGCCATGGCGGACGGATGGTCTACGGGAGGCGGACTTGGGCTCGGCCTGTCCGGTGCCAAGAGGTTAGTCAACGATTTCGATATTCAGTCACAGGTTGGAAAGGGCACGCGAGTGACGATCACGCGATGGCGGGCGGCTTGATCCATGCCAGTGCCCCATCCCACGTCGTGTGCGCGATTCATGATGATTCGCAGGTAGGAGCAGCGCGGCGGCGGGCTCGACAGGTGGCTGACCTTGGTAGACTCGACGCCGTGTTGAAGGAGCACGTGGCGATAGTGGCAACAGAACTCGCAACCAACATGCTCAAGCATGCCTCGGGTGGCGAATTGCTGATCCAGCCGATCCCGGACGAATCTTTCCACGGGGTCGAGCTCATTGCTGTGGATCGCGGCCCGGGACTGCCTGACGTCGCGCGCGCGCTCGAGGACGGGCACTCCACCCGCGGAACGCCGGGCACCGGGCTGGGCGCGGCGCGGCGCCTGTCGAATGAATTCGACGTGTTCTCCGAATCCGGCCGCGGCACCGTTGTTCTCTCGAGAATTGGAACGACCGCTGCCGCCAGCCAGCCTGTCCTGCGGGTGGGCGCGATCGCAACCAACGCGCCGGGTGAAGAAGTTTGCGGCGACCAGTGGGCGATATCGTTTCGCGGGGATACCGCGTCCCTCGTCATGGCCGACGGGCTCGGTCACGGACTGCTGGCGCTCGAAGCAGCCTCGGCGGCCGTGAGGGCGTTCGTGGCTGATGACACGGTATCGCCAGCCGATTTCCTGGCCCGCGCCCATGTCACGTTGAAGTCGACGCGTGGCGCTGTGGTTGCCATGGCGAGGGTCCATCTTCACACGACGTCGGTCACCTTCGCCGGCGTCGGGAACATCGCCGGTGTCATCATCCGCCGCGATGCCCGTGACCAGGGGATGGTGTCGACCAATGGCACCGTCGGCGCCGAGTCGCCGTCGATCCGGGAATTCTCGTACGAATGGCCCGCCGGCTCGCTACTCGTAATGCACACTGACGGCCTGCGCACGCGCTGGAGCCTGGCCGACCGCCCGGGGCTCGCCGCCTGCCACCCGGCCACCATCGCCGCCGTGCTGTACCGCGACTTTCTTCGCGGCCGCGACGACGCCACAGTCGTAGTGATGGCGAGGTAGTGCGATGGACAGCAACGACCTTCCAATTGCCGCCGGGCCAGACGCCGGCATGCTGGCCGAGCGGCTTGCCGGCGCCGAACTGGAACTGGAGGCGCTCCGCGAGGAGCTGGAAACGACCAATCGGGGCGTGGTGGCACTCTACGCCGAACTCGACGACCAGGCGGAACGGCTCCGGCACGCGTCAGAACTGAAGAGCCGGTTCCTGTCGTACATCTCGCACGAATTCCGGACGCCGTTAGGCGCGATCAAGAGCCTGAGCGGCATCCTCCTCAGCGAGCTCGATGGTCCGCTCAGCATCGAACAGCACAAGCAGGTGAGGCTGATGCGCACCTCGGCCGATGAGCTCCTCGAGCTGGTGAACGACCAGCTCGACCTGGCCAAGCTCGAGGCGGGACGACTGACGGTCTCCCCGGAATGGTTCGAGATGGTGAACCTGTTCGCGACACTGCGCGGCATGTTCAAGCCGATCGTCATGAACGAGTCCCTGACTCTCACCTTCGAGGAACCACGAGACGATATCAGGCTCTACTCCGATGACCGCAAGCTGTCGCAGATCCTGCGCAACTTCATTTCCAATGCCTTGAAGTTCACGCCGAACGGGGAAGTGCGCGTGCGCGCGACGGTGCCGGGAGACGGAACCGTCACGTTCCACGTGTCCGACACCGGCATCGGAATACCGCGTGATGCCCTGGCCCACATCTTCGATGACTTCACCCAGGTCGATACGCCGCTGCAGCGACGGTTGCGTGGCACGGGACTGGGCTTGGCGTTATGCAGGCGGCTGGCGCGGTTGCTCGGCGGCGATGTCGATGTGCGAAGCGAGGTGGGAGTGGGCTCCACCTTCTCGGTAACGATCCCGATGAAGCTTCCGCAGGAGGCGGCATCATGACGGGCAGCAGATCGAGAATCCTGGTCGTTGACGACAATCCCGCCACGCTCTACGCCACGTCGCGCATCCTGCGCAGCGCAGACTTCGAGGTGCAGCAAGCCGAGACCGGGCAGGCCGCCATCAGGATCGCGACGACCCAGCCGATCGACGTGATCGTGCTCGACATCAACCTGCCGGACATGGATGGCTACGAGGTCTGCCGCCAGGTCCGCGTGGTGCCATCCTCCAGCTCGATCCGCGTTGTCCACCTTTCCGCTTCATTCATCGATGACATACACCGGGTGGCAGGGTACGAGGCGGGAGCCGATGCGTTTCTGACGCATCCGGTCGAGCCGACGGTGCTCGTGGCCACCATCCGCGCCCTGCTTCGCACGAAGGCGGTGGAACGGCAGCTCGAGGAGTTGCTGGTGCGCGAGCGCGAATCACGCGCGGAGGCCGAACGCGCCAATCGCGCCAAGGACGAGTTCCTGGCCACCCTCTCGCACGAGTTACGCAGCCCGCTCAACGCGATCATCGGCTGGGCCGAAGTCGCGCGCATGCGCACGGATTCGGAGGAGGTGCAGGCGGCCCTGCGGGTGATCGTGCGGAACGCGCGTTTCCAGACGCAGCTCATTTCCGACCTGCTCGACGTGTCGCGCATCACGCTGGGAAAGCTTACCCTGGAGAAGGAAGCGGTAGACCTCGCCGAAGTCATGACGTCGACGATCGATTCCATGCGCGCGATCGCTGCCGATGCGCACATCCAGATCGAGTCGAACGTTGCATCAGACATTGGCCTGCTGGAAGCCGATCCGGTGCGCCTGCAGCAGATGATCAGTAACCTCCTCGGCAACGCCATCAAGTTCTCCGAGAAGTCGGGCGTCATTCGCATTACGGCCCACCGGGACGATTCCACCGCGGTGATCACAGTGACCGACCAGGGTCGAGGAATCGACCAGGCGGCACTGCCGCTCCTGTTCGACCGTTTCTGGCAGGAGGACACGACATCGCGGCGCACGCACAGTGGGCTGGGCCTTGGACTCGCGATCGTCCAGCATCTCGCCCAGATGCACGGCGGCCAGGTGACGGCGTACAGCGCCGGACTGGGACAGGGTGCCACGTTCACGATCACGCTACCCATCATGACTGGCTCGGCAACGACGCCCTCAAGCCAACGCGCGCACTCGTCAGGCACCGACTCGGACCTGCGGGGACTCCGCATTCTCATCGTCGACGATGACGAGGACAGCCGTCTGTGGGTCAAGCGCATCGTCTGCGACGCCGGTGGCGAGGCGCTGGAGGTCGCCGACGTTGGCAGCGCGCTGGCGGCTGTCGAGGAATTCCGTCCCGATGTTCTGGTAAGCGACCTCGCCATGCCGGTCCAGGACGGCTTCGACCTGCTCGGCGTCCTCCGCACCCGGGGTCATTCGCCCGAGCTGTTGCCGGCGATCGCGTTGTCGGCCTTTGCCGGCGCCGATCACCGGCAGCGTGCGCTCGCGGCGTCGTACGCGACGTTTCTTTCCAAGCCGCCTGAGCCCCACGAGCTCCTGGCCGCGGTCGCTTCGTTAGGCGGCGCCCGCAAGCAGCACGTTCCGGGCGAGTACCACGCGCTCGGCGGTCCCGGAACGCCGCGGCCCTGACCGTCGACGTACCGCCTGCTCAGTTCCGCGTCCCGCTGGTGTCGGCGGCGATCTCGATCACGTTGAGGCGCTTACCGACGCGGATCGGCAGGCTCCACTGCGCTTCGCCCGTCGTCGTGCGAAAACTGATGTTCGCGCCCGCTGGTACGTCGCAGGCGACGAATTCACCACGCCAGTCGGTCAGGGCGCGTACTCCGCCGGCTCGCCCCATCGGTGCGCCTGACGAGTCGACCGGAGGCTCCCAGCGCGCCTCGATGCGATAATTTTTCGCCGACCGGCCCGTATGCTCCTCCCGCAGGATCACGAACAGCGGCGCGGCGCCCTCCGACTTGCGCGGGCACAGCTCGGCGGCAATGGCATCGGCGTCAGGCACCTCGAGCGCGACGCGGGCGACGTCGCCGGGGCCCACCGTCATCTGCCCGTGCTGCACGAAACCGCCGCGTTCGGCCGGTCCGGCTCGCAGGATCCGGACCTCGTAGGTGCCGGGCAGCACGTCCTGCACGAGAAATACGCCGGAGGAATCGGTCACGAACTTCTGGCCGCCTCCCAGCAGCTCGACAGCCACGGCATCTGCCGGCGCGGCACCCTGCCTGACGATGCCGGCAACGGTCGCGAACTGCTGCACGCGAGCCGAGTCGGCCAGTACGAAGCCTCCACCGACGCGAAGCGTCATCCCGGCGGCGGCGGTCTTGTCCGGCTCCGCGGCCACGCCGGTCCGCTGTGCACCGACGGGACGGTTCTGTTCGAAGGGGTGCTGGATCACCCAGCTGTCGTCGATCAGTACGCCGTTAGGCAGCCTGGTGAAGCCGAGCCGGCCGCCGGCCACGGGGCCCCGCAACTTGATCCCCGTGTACGTGAACTCCAGGGTACGCAACTGGCGGGATTCCGCGTCGATCCACAGGAATCCCTGGACATCCGGCCGGCCGCGCTCGTTCAGCGGACGGAATGAGAGCCCGACCATGGTGATGCCCCCGCTGTCCCGGCGCACCAGGTTGAAGCAGTGGGAGCCGAGGAACTCCGGCGAGATGATCGTTCCCGCGTCGAGTCCGTGGAACGAAACCTCACCAAGGAGAGACGCCTGCACGAACCCGCGTGACGCCAGCTCCGCCGGCGCGGCGGTGCGGAACGGGCTTTCGTCGAGCACCGACGCCACGCCGCGGTCTTCCTGCATAACGAGCCCGGTCGAGACGTCGAGCTCGCGGGTGTAGACGAACACCTCGGCACGCACCAGGCGCTGTTCACGGGCGAGGTGCGCCGCCGCCAGCGCGGCCCAGACATCGTCCCAGACTTCCGTCGTGATGGCGTCCATCTCGCCGGCGCGGCGGCACGCCGTCCGGCCTTCGACCCGCAAGGTGGCCAGCCGCGTGGCGACCTGGCGCAGGACGATCTTTTCGACAAGCGTTTCACCGGCGGCGACCGGCCGCGCGCCGGTACGGCGAGGCGCGTACCCGATCGCCCGCGCTTCGACGATATACGATCCCGCGGACGGCGCACGCATCGCAAAAGAGCCGTCACTGTCGGTCAGGACGCGTCGTCCGGCTTCGGCGCCCGCCGGCGTCAATAGCGTGACCACAGCGCCGCGCACCGGCGCCCCCGAACCTTCGACCACCACGGTTCCGCGGACCACCTGCGCACCCGCGGTGGAACACACGGTCAACAACGCGGCCACGGTGGCGCGGCGGCGAAAACGGTGCATTGCGGTCACGGGATGGCTCCGATGCGGGGTCGAACTCTACGACGTCAGGAAAACCCCAATTTGCAAATCCAGCAAGCCGTGTCCGTTCGACCCTGAGGTCGTTCCGGCTATCCGTCGCGCAAGGCGATCACGGGATCGACTCGCGACGCCCGCCAAGCCGGAAGCGCGCTCGCCACGAGCGCCACGACGACAAGCGAAACGACGACAACGGCCAACACCGTCGGATCTGACGCACCTACTCCATACAGGAGGGTCGCAATCACCCGCGTCGACCCCCAGGTCCCGAACAGCCCGATCACCAGACCGACGGTGGTCAGCACCATTCCCTGCCGCACCACCATCCCGAGGATGTTCCCGCGAGGTGCGCCAAGAGCGGTTCGAACACCGATCTCTCGAGTCCGTTCCACCACGGTAGCCGAGAGAACCCCGAACAGCCCCGCGGCGGCGAGAATGAGGGCGACGCCCGAAAAGCCGGCGAAGAGCGCCAGCGCAAACCGGCGGTCCCCGGTCGCGAGATCCCGCAGGGCGTCGTATGTCGCGACGCGCGAGATACTTACTCCGGGAACGGCCTTCCTGACGGCGGTCCTCAACGAGGGCACCAGTGTCTGGACAGAAAGGTCACTGTGCACGACGAGGTTCATCCCGCCTTCTTCTCCCCACTGGACCGAGGGCACGTAGACCTGAAACTCCGGGGTTCCGCTGAGGTTCTGGTGCAGCGTGTTGCCGGCGACGCCGACCACGGTGCGGTATTGCGCGCCTTCGCCGCCGCCAACGAGCATGCGCCGGCCGATCGCCGATCCGTCGGGGTAGAGCGCCGCCGCCGCGGCTTCATTCAGCATCACGACGAGCGGCGCCCGGTCGTGATCGGCGTCGGTGATGAAACGCCCCGCTCGTAACGGAATACCCATCGTCTCGAAGTAGCGCGGCGTGACCGCGTATCGCATCGCGTACGGATCTTCGGCCTGGCTCTCCCCCCGGCGATCCTCGAGGTGCAGGCCGTACATGTCGACGTTGCCGCCTAACGGTATCTGTGACGCCAGCGCCGCCGACCGAACGCCCGGTACGGCATGAACCTCGTCGAGGACCGACCGCCAGTCCTGGAAGACGACGCCGCTGTCGGCGTACCTCGGCCCGGACAGGCCAAGCTCCATCATGAGGCGGTTCTCCGTCGCGAACCCGCTGTTCACGGCCAGGAGGCGGGTGACACTGCCATACAGCAGCGACGATCCGGAGACCAGCATGACCGCCAGCGCCACTTCCGCCGCCACCAGGCCGCCCCGCAACCGGTGACGTTCGGCGCCGATCAACGACCGCGCACCGATCCGGATCCCACTGCTGATGCCACCGCGCAGGACGGCCAGCGCCGGCAAGACGCTCGCCGCCAGACCGGTGAACAACGCGAGCAGGCCGGCAAAGAGCAGCATCCCGCCGTCGACGCGAACCTGGTCCAGCCGGGGTACGCCGGCGGGCGCCAGGCGCAGGAGCACGCCGACACCGACGGTCGCCAGCAACGTGCCAACCACCGCCGCCGCGATCGCGATGAACAACCCTTCGGCGACCAGCAGCATCGACAGGCGCTGCGTCGACGCTCCGAGGGCAACGCGCACGGCAAACTCACTCTCGCGCCGCAGGGCGCGTCCGAGCAGCAAGCTGGCGGAGTTGAAGCAGGCGATGAGCATCACCAGCGTCGCGCCCGTGAGGAGCGCGAGCATCGCCGACCGCGTATCCCGCACCACAAACTCGTGCACCGTGGTGAGACGCATTCCGGAATCGACGTAATCGTCTGGATACGTCTCCTTCAATCGCGCGTGAACGGCGTCGAGCGCCTGGTCCGCGGCCGCGGGGCTCACGTTCGCGTCGAGCCGGGCGACCATGCGCAGGTGACGGCAGGTGCGGCACGCATACGGCAGTGAGAGGTCATAGCGCAGGGTCGACCAGAGCTCAGCCCCTGGCGCAAGCAGGCTTTCGAAGTCCGGCGGCAACACGCCGACGACCTGATACGCGACACCGTTCATCGTTATGCTGCGGCCCACGATCGTGCTGTCCGCGCCAAACCGGGTGCGCCAGACGGAGTGCGCCATCACCACCACCCGGTTCGCTCCCTGGCGATCCTCCTCGGCCACGAATCCCCGCCCGAGCATCGGCTTCACGCCGAGTACGTCGAAGAATTGCCAGGTCACTCGCTGGCCGGCCATCTGTGTTGACTCGACGCCGTCGTTGAGGGTCGGCGTCCAGAAACTCATGGCGGCGGCGGATTCGATGACGCGGTTCTCGTGCGCGAGGTCCAGGTACGTCGGATATCCAACGTTGTTCTCGCTGCCGTCCTTGTCCTGCTCGAACACCAGCGCCAGTCGGTCGCTTTCCGGAAAGGGCGGCTTGGCGAACAGGGCCGCCCGCGCCACGGAGTAAACGGACGTCGTGGCGCCGATGCCCAGGCCCAGGGTGGCCACCACGAGTCCGGTCAGTGCTGGTGAGCGGCCTAACGACCGGAGCGCAAGGCGGAGGGCGTGCAGCGGTGATGTCATGGAAGTCTCGGGAGAGCGTTCATCGGGAATCGCGGCCACGCGCGGCCAGCGCGTCGTCGTCGCGAGAAAGGTTTCGCGCCAGAACCATCGGCGCGCACTGGTCAGGCCCCGCGTCGCGGCGTGCCCGTGAAACGCTTCCACGAGGTCGCCGACGAAGTACTCGCGATCGGGCTCCGGCACGCGCCAGGCCAGCAGGCGCAAGGCGAGCCGGGGAGGAGTCGGCATCGTCACGGCAGGCCTCGAGCCGGAGCAGCGTGGTGTAGACCGCGCCGAGCGCTACGTCACGGCCCGTTTCCCGCTCGATCTCCTCACGAATGGCA
>CAMPKM010000059.1 GCA_946887155.1 uncultured Gemmatimonadota bacterium | reverse complement strand
AATCAGGATCAGTCTGCGACTTCGGGGGCGTCGTTTCGATCAGGGTGTACTCGAGCGCCAAGCCCGAGGACGAAATCAACTGGACCCTCAAGAACTACAAGGTCGAAAAAGTCACGAAGCACCCGGTCAGCGGATTCGGGGCCGGAGCGTACGTCTTCTACTTCGTGCCCGAGAGCAAGTACCAGGACACCGCCGCATTTCTCGTCGGCAGGGCCGGTACGCGGATGTTCATGATGTCGCTCTCTGCACCCGACGGGAAATCGGCGGAATCGGTGCAGCCGCAGCTCGTGACGCTGGCGAAAACGGTTGCCGAACGGCTGAACCGGATGTGAGAGCGAGTTGCTTTCGGCGCCTACCGACCGATGCGCAAGGTGGGAGGGCAACGGTGTGATCATTGAGGGAGGACGAAACCGGCGGCATTTTCCCATGGCCGGGAACGTGCCGCCGGCCTCACCGCGACCCGTTGCTCGCATGACAAACCCCGATGCCGGAACCGGAGCTGTGACGCAGTTGCTGCTCCAGTTCTCCGGCGGAGACCGCAACGCCCTCGACGCCATGGTGCCGTTTGTCTACGAGGAGTTGCATCGACTGGCCGAGCACTACCTCGGCGCCGAACGTCCCGACCATACCCTGCAGCCCACCGCGCTCGTACATGAAGCCTACATGCGTCTCATCAACCAGCGCGCGGTCGACTGGCGCAACCGGGCCCAGTTCATGGGAGTGGCCGCCGGCATCATGCGCCGGATCCTGATCACCCACGCCCGCGACCGGGCGGCGGACAAGCGCTCCGGAAAGCGCGAACAGGTGTCCCTCAGCCTGGTCGAAGCCTCGGCCGCCGCCCCCCAGGTCGAGCTGATCGAACTCGAGGACGCGCTCGAACGGTTGAATGCGATGGACACTCGTAAGGCACGGGTCGTCGAGCTGAAGTTCTTCGGCGGGTTGACGATGGACGAAATCGGGGAAGTCCTCGAGATCTCCCGGGCCACCGCCGAACGTGAGTGGAGCTTTGCCCGCGCCTGGCTGTTCAATGCCCTCAACACGAAACCGGCATCGTGATGCAGGCCGACCGCTGGGAACGGCTGAACGACGTCTTTCACGGGGCGCTCGCGGTCGAGCCTTCGCGCCGTGCGACGTATCTCGCCGATGCCTGCGGCGCTGACTCGGACCTTCGTCATGAAGCCGAAGCGTTGATCGCCGCGCACGAACACTCGAGCGGTTTCATCGAGACGCCCGTCATTGCCGTCAACAGTATCTGGCCGGAACTCGGCGATGCGATTTCACCCGGGCGGCTGATCGGTCCGTATCGCGTCCTCAGCGAAATCGCGCGCGGCGGCATGGGTGCGGTCTACCTCGCGGAGCGGGCGGACGGCCAGTACCAGCAACGCGTCGCGCTCAAGCTCATCAAGCGCGGGCTGGATATCGATCCCCTGCTCCGCCGCTTTCGCGCCGAACGTCAGATCCTCGCGTCGCTGGAGCACCCCAACATCGCGCGCCTCCTCGACGGCGGCACGAGCGATGACGGACTGCCGTTTTTCGTCATGGAGTACATCGCCGGTGCGCCGATCAACCAGTACGTGCGCTCGCGCTCACTCTCTGTCGCCGAACGGCTGCTGCTCTTTCTGTCGGTGTGCGACGCCGTGGCGCATGCCCACCGGCGCGGGATCGTTCACCGCGACATCAAGCCGGCCAACATTCTGGTGACCATGGAGGGTGTGCCGAAGCTGCTCGATTTCGGCATCGCCAAGGCCGTGTCAGCCGAGGCGCCAGCCGGAACGACCGCCGTCACGGGACTTCGCCTGCTGACGCCGGAATACGCCAGTCCCGAGCAGGTCGAAGGACAGAGCGGCACCACCGCCAGCGACGTCTATTCGTTAGGTGTCGTGCTGTACGAGCTGCTCACCAGCCAGTCCCCGTACCACCCGCGCAGCCGCGACCCGCTCCATATCGCCGACGCCGTGCGGACGACGGTGCCGGAGCCGCCCAGCGTCAGCACGCAGAAGATCCTTCGCCGCCAATTGCGTGGCGACCTCGACACGATCTGCCTGGTGGCCCTGCGCAAGGAACCGGAGCGGCGTTATGCGTCGGTCGATGACCTGGCCGCCGACATCCGGCGGCATCTGCACGGCCTGCCGATCAACGCCCGGCCCGACAGCCTCACATACCGGGCCGGCAAGTACCTCAAGCGGAACCGCGCCGTGCTGATCGCCGCAGCGGCTGCCGTCGTCGTGACCTCCCTGCTCGGCGGGGGGCTGGTGATGCTGCGCGGAGCCGATTCGGGGCCGTCGCTGCTTGGCGGACCACTCGCGGCCCGCGACCGGATCGTCGTCAGCCGGTTCAGGGACCAGCAGGGCGATACGATGCTGGCCGCCGCGATTACCGAGGCATTCCGGATCGACCTGACACAATCGCCTAACGTGCGTGTTTTGACCCCGGTGCAGGTTCACCTGGCGCTCGAACGCATGAAGCACCAGGGTTCGTTCATTCCCGACGACAGCGTCGCCCGCGATGTCGCCTTGCGCGAGGGTGCCAAGGCATACGTGAGCGGTTCGATCGCCCGTGTTGGCGGGACATACGCCATTGCCGTGCAGCTCACCAGCGCCGACGGCGGTGAGGCCCTGTCGGCGGTGCGCGAGACCGCGGACGATTCCACGCAGCTCATCGCCGCCGTTGGCCGGGCGAGCCGGGCGTTCCGCCAACGACTTGGCGAGTCGCTCCGCGACCTGCGCGACATGCCGGCCCTGGAGCAGGCCACGACCGCTTCGCTGCCTGCCCTGCGCGCGTACACCCAGGGTTATCGGCTGTTCGTGAACGGCGATCGTGTTGCTGCCATGCGCCACTATGAGGAAGCGATCGCGCTGGACCCGGGTTTCGCCACCGCCTACTCCGGGATCGCGAGTGCCTACGCCGCTCTGGCTGAACCCGGGCGTGCGCTCGCGGCCAGGATGAGCGCGCTCCAGCACGCGGATCGACTGCCACTCCGCGAACGCGCGGTCATGGTCGCGCAGGACGCCTACGTACGCAACGATTACGAAGGCACCATACGCGAGTACCGCCGCTTGCTGGAACGTTACCCGTCCGACGTACCCATCCTGAACAACCTGGCACTTGCCTATCGCGACACGCGCCAGTTCGCCGAAGCCGTCACGCTGTGGAATCGTGCAATCGCCATCGACTCCAGCATCAATGTGCTGTACCACGGATTGTATAACGCACTTGTTGGTGATGAAAAGTTGACTGAAGCGCGCCATGTGCTCGACCTCATGCACCGTCGATTTCCGGATGACGGTTTGGTGCCGATAGTCGAAGTGCAGCACGCGGCGGCGAGCCAGGACTGGCAAAAGGCCGAGGAACTTGCCCGCGCCAATCAGTTGCGCTTGCAGGGCGACACGCTCGCGCTGGTGGATGCGTACGAACAGCTCGCCGCCATCGCCATGACCCAGGGTCGCCTGGTGGAAGCCGAGCGTCTCTGGCGCACGCAGATCACGTTGAGCACGAAGAGCGAGTCGTACGGCCGGCGCTTCTTCGGCGCCATGCAGCTTGGCTTCCTCGAGCTGCGTTACAACAAGCGGGCAGCGCGCGCCCGTGCCATTGTCGATTCCGTGTTCGCGCTGTATCCCATCGACAGCATTCTGCCGGCGGACCGGCCATACGATGCGCTGGCGAGGTTCTATGCCGAAGCCGGCGACATCGCTCGCGCGCGAGAGCTGTTGGCCGCGGCCGACAGCAACAATCGCGCGATCGATCGCCTCATGATCGCCCAACTGGCGTGGACGCGTGGTGAAATTGCCCTGGCAACGGGCCGGGTGCAGGAAGCCGAGCGCGAGCTGCTCGCGGCGTCCCGCTCGTCCTGGTGCACCATCTGTGTGCTGCCATTCCTGGCCCGTGCGTATGATGCAGCTGGAAAGCCTGACCTCGCGCTGGCCACGTATCGCGAGTATCTCGCTACGCCCTGGCTCTGGCGCTATGAAAATGACGCCATCGAGATCGGCCACGTGCTGCGCCGCATCGGTGAGTTGCATGCCCGCGCGGGCCGGCGTGACGAGGCGCATAACGCCTGGAACCAGCTATTGACGTTATGGCGTAACGCCGAGGGAGCCGCTGTACAGCAACGCAACGAGGTAGAGAAACTCATGCATGCCGGGGAGGCCAAGCGTGACTTTTGATGCGTACCAGGAGGCAGCCGCGCGGACGATGAACGCATCGCTCACCGGTGATCAAAAACTGCTCGACGCCGCAGCGGGGATAGCCGAGGAAGCGGGCGAAGTGCTGGCACACGTGCGCAAGCACCTCTTCCAGAATCGTTCACTCGATCGCGATCGTCTCGCCGAAGAACTCGGCGACGTCCTCTGGTGCGTCGCCGGAGTAGCGACGAGCATGGGTTTTCGATTGGAGGATGTGGCCGCTTCGAATGTCGAGAAGCTCGCAAAGCGGCACCCTGTTTCGCAGCCTTGATGGGGTAGGCAGGCAGGGGCCAATGTTGGCAACCCTGGTCAGGCGAGCGCGTGGAATTGATGCCTCACGCATTCCCAGGGTGAAGCCTTCCGCAACACGCAATGCCATCCTATTTCGCCGACGTGTGGGCCTGAGTCGCTGAGCTCGCGACTCGAGGCCGTTGCCCTTCGCGTCTTACTGAATGATCACTTTCCGGGTGGAATCCTTCCGCGCCGCCAGGTGATCCGCCATCCGGATCCGCGGCACCCCATTCACGATCCACTCCGCGGGTGGAGCGCCCTTGAGGTGATAGTCGAACCACTCCGTCATGCGCCCCGCGTAGTCCTTCTGGTTGGCCGGGCGCGCCAGGCCGTGGTTCTCCCCCACGTACTCCAGCAGAATGACGTCCTTGCCAAGTTGGCGCAGCGTGTTGAAGTGCGTGATGCCCTGGTTGAAGTCCACCGCGCCGTCCTTGTCGTTATGCAGGATGATCAGCGGTGTCTGCTGCTTCTTGGCGTGGAACGCCGGCGAGTTGCGGATGTAGGCGTCGTAGTTGTCGATGAAGTTGCCCGTGAAGCGTCCCTGGCTCGACTCGAAGATCGCCTGGTTGGCGCCGCCCGTGTTCCAGTACACCGAGCTGTACATGCTCACCATGTCGGTGAGCGGCGCGCCGGCGATGGCCGCCTTGAAGATGTTCGTCTGGGTGACCAGGAACGCCGTCTGGTAGCCGCCCCACGAGTGTCCCCAGAGGCCGACGTTCTTTTCGTCGATCATGCCCGTCGCAATCGCGGCCTTCACCGCCGGGATCACGCTCCACACGGCCGACATGCCCGGATCGTTCACCTTGTAGACGATGTCCGGATCGAGCACGGCAAAGCCACGGCTCGTGTACAGCGCCGGATCGGGCGCCCGCGTCTCACTCGGCGACACGAACGTCCGCATGTTCTGCGATCGCTTCTCGTAGATCGTCACCAGCAGCGGGTACTTCTTCCCCGGTTCGTAGTTCGCGGGAAGGTAGAGCGCGCCCTGCAACCGGTCGCCCTTGGCGCTCCGGTAGTCGATCAACCGGGTGCCTGACGACCAGCTCATGTCCTTCATCTGCGGATTGACGTCGGTCAATTGCGCGGCCGGCTTGAAATTCGCGTCGAAGACGTGCCAGTCCGGGTACTCGATGAAGTTCTGCCGGGTGTAGACGAATGTGTCGGCATTGCGCGCCTTCACCACGTTGAACCGCGCCGTATCGAACACGAGCTGCTGGGCTCCCGGCTTGCCGGGATCAACGCGCGAAAGACCCTCTCGCTTGGTCCATTCTCCATACGTGCCGAGGTAGAGCGGCTTCGACAGGTCGATGCCGGCTGGTCCCGCCCCGCCGAATCGGCCGCCGCCGCCGGCGCCTTCGCTCCCGAACGCGTACACGCGATTGTAGCGAATTTGTCGCCGCCGCCCGTCGCCAGTGAGGTTCACCGCCCTGCCTGACGAGGGGTTCACCGGTACCTGCCAGATGTCCCAGTTGTCGTACAGCAGCACGGACTTGCTGTCGCTCGCCCAACCGCGCGGTGCGATCGCCGGCGGGAAGAGGTTGTTGTGGTCGTCCTCGGTGTTCACGAACGACGTCGCCACGCCTCGCGTGATGTTCACCGTGTCGCCGGTCGCCATGTCGAGCACCCAGTAGTGCCCATCCTTGCCCCAGTAGAGGAGCTTCGAACCGTCTGGAGACGCGGACATGGCACCAACCGCGGGCTTCTGCTTCATCTGGAGCGTGGACTTGCCGGATACGAGGTCGATCCGGTACACGTCCATGTAGTTCCGGCCCGAGTACGATGCTTCCTGCTGGTAGGCGCTGTTGTCCGTGCCGTATGCATAACGCTCGCCAGGCATCAGCGTCACGCCGCGAATTGAATCGAACACGAGCTGCGTGAATTTGTTCTCGCCAAACCGATACTGCGACAGGTAGTTGAAGTTGCGATCCGCCTGTTCCTGCACGATCTGCTGCGACTGCAGCCGCGGGTCGTTCTTGTGCCACAGGATCAGGGACACATCATCAGCCGCTGCGCCTCCGCGACCCGCGGCCGGCTGATTGACGCTCCCGCCGGCACCCGGCGCGCCCGGCTGGACGAGCGACGACCCGCGTCCCGCCACCGCCTGCCCGCGCACCGGCGGCTTCGCGCCTTCACGAATGCCGAAGAACACCGCCGACAGGTCATCTGCATAACGAGGTGCCCGATCAGACGCCAGCTTCCAGTCCTTCGGAAAATCCGCGCGACCCGAGGGATCGAACTCCAGGCGTTTGGCCGGTCCATTGGCGCCGAACTGCGTGAACGCCACCAGCGTGAAGGCCGTATCCCTGCCCGGTGCATCGGCGATTTTGCCGCGCATGACCGATAGCCCGCGAGAGCTGTCCGTCCAGGCCAGGTGCCGGTAGATCATCCGCTCATTGTCGATCGAACGCACCACGTTCGTTTTCAGGTTCTTGAGTTGCACGCCGTTCCCGACCTGGTCGGGTGTGTCCATCGTGTAGGCGAGCCACTCACCCGACTCGTCGAACGCAAACTCGTGGATGAGGCCGAGGTTCTGCGTCTCACCCGACGCGATGTGGTGGAGCATGACGTTTGCTCCGGCCGCGGCATTGGCGCCGCCGGTAGCACCACCACCACCACCACCGCCGCCGCCGCGCCCGCCGCCACGACCAGCCGATGGCGTGGCACTGCCCGCCGGATACCCGACCAGCGCGACCCATGTCGCATCATCGGCGTTGAACACGAAGCGGCGGATGCGATCGAACTCCTTCTTCTCGCCGCTGGCGAGGTTCATCAGCACGACCTTGTTGGCCGCTGCGCGCCGGGGCGCGGAATCGGCTGGCGCCCCACCGCCCCGGGCTGCGTTCCCGACGCCAGCGCCACGAGCGGCACCTCGCCCTCGCGCCGCGGCGGTATCCACCCAGTTCGGCGCCACGATGTAGCCGATCCATTTGGAATCACCCGAGATCTCGATCGTCCCGCCGTTCTCGCCCACGGGAATCCGCGTCTCTGTCCCCTGCCCGTTGGCTCGGCGCACGTGCAGCGTCGCGTTTCCCTCGTTGGGCGATGTCACCCAGGCAAACCACTGCCCATCGTTCGAGAGCGTGGCCTGCCGGACGGCGTTCCACGCCTTGATGTCGGCGACGGTGATCGCGCGCTTGCTGTTGGCCGGGGTCGCCGGCTGCTGGGCGGCAATCGCCAGCGGGACGAGGAGTGTCAGGATCGACGCGCAGGCAGGGGCGGAACTCAGGCGCATGAGGAACCTCGTAAAGTGGATCTGGGTGACGCGGTCGTGGTCCAATGTACGGATGGGCGGGGCGTGCGAAAGCGGTGATCGGGGCCAAGTGCGGCTGTCGCGCACGGCCGTCGTCTTAGCCGAAGACTACCAACTTCAGACCGTCGTTCACGGCCCTCATGTAGCGCGGCGCAAGCTTACCCGCCCGATGGGAGAGGGCGGACTTCTCCAGCGTGAGGATCTGCGAAACGTTGACCACCGAATCCTTCGGAAGCCCTGAATCCTCTGAGGGAACGAACACGTTGCCGGGTGCTTCAGCGAGCCGAAGGTTCGAGGTCATCACCACGGCGATCGTTGTCGAAATTCGGCTGCGATTGAACCCGTTTGACTGAACGATGAGCAGAGGCCGGCGGAACGCCGGTTCCGACTTGTCGGACGGATCAAGGTCCGCCCACCAGACCTCTCCTCGTTCCATGATCTACCAGTCGGTTCGCTTGAGCACTTTGCGCTGGGCTGCTGAGACGCTGGAATCCAGCGCTGACGGTTGGGACGAGTAGATCGCATCCAGGCGTTCGCTGACGCGCTTCGCCCGGTGTCGGCCTATGAAGTCCTCGAGCGCCGCGGCATAGAGACCGCTGCGAGACATCCCAAGCCGGCTCGCCAGCGATTCGGCTTCCTCGAACAACTCATCGGGCAGCGAAATGGCGGTTTTCATACCATGGTTATACCACAGTTTTACCCGCACGTCAATTGGACATAGCGTTTCTCTGTGCCGTTGGCGGGCAGGGGCCAGTATTGGCAACCCTGGTCGGGCGAGCGCGCGGAATTGATATCACCTGCGTTCCCGGGATGACGCGTCACGCGGCGAGCGGTGCAATCCTCGGCGTATGTTCGCTTGTCCCTCACGCCCAGCCGAGCCTACGCTATGGGTATGCCAGCAGAACGGACGGTATGGACCCCCAGTATGGTCCGCGCACTCCCCGACGACGGAAAACGTTACGAGGTGCTGGACGGGGAACTGCTCATGACTCCCGCCCCGTCGCCGCGTCATCAGGCCGTGCTCGCAAGGCTGTTTGCCGTATTGTCTCCGTATGTCGTGCAGCACCAGCTTGGCTGGGTGTGGTGGTCGCCGGCTGATATCGAACTCTCACCGCTGACCACCGTGCAACCTGACCTGTTCGTCGTGCCTGACGAGGGACAAGGTGAGCCACAATCGTGGAGTGATGTGCGGAAACTGTTGTTGGTGGTGGAGGTGTTGTCACCTTCGACCGCATCTGCAGATCGCATCAAGAAGCGGCCGGCTTACCAGGCAGCGGGCATACCCGAGTACTGGATACTCGACATCGATGCCACGATGGTTGAGCGGTGGACGCCCTCTGATGAGCGTCCCGAAGTGATCGCCGACATACTTGAGTGGCATCCGAGGGATGACATCGATCCGCTGCGGATCGACCTCGCCCGTGTATTCTAGTTGGCGGTTAGGTATAGCACTCGGCAACGGATGGTGCAGAGGCGACGGCTTCGCGACCTCGTGAATGCGACCGACGTCTACTCGAGCGCATCAGCGAAGAACTCGGGAAGACTAATCACCAACGCCGGTATGTCATCTCGTGGTTGCCAGTTGAGACTGTCGTTCGCCATATCTGGCCGTTCGTCGCCAGGCGTCCAGCACTCGACGAGGCGGGCGTCAGAATCCACGATCCAGTAGAGGGGAATGCCCTCGCTCTGGTATGTCCTGCGCTTGGTGAAGCGGTCCGCGCGCGCTGTCGATTCCGACACTACCTCGGCGATCAGGGAGATCGGTCGTGCTTCAGCCCAGCTACGCGGTCGTCCCTGCCCGATATCGGACACCACGAACACATCCGGCTGCACATAACGACGCGGTGAGAACTCGATGTCCGCGGGCGACGCAAAAACCCATCCCAGCTTGTGCGTGCGGACGTATTGGTTCAGGACCGCAATCAACTGGAGCACGACGGACTGATGATCGGGCCGGGGCGCCGGACTCACGAACAGCTCCCCGTCCAGGGCCTCGTACCGTTTCCCGTCGTCGGGAAGAGCGATGGCCCGTTCGGCCGTCCAGTCGGTGTCCTGCGTGGGCATGCCCATACGCTACGCTCGGCTCGGCGTGAAAGACAACTGAACATACGCCGAGGATGGCGACCGAACTCGAAAAGACATCATCCTCACGCTGCGTCAGGTAGCATTACCACGCCAATGCGAAGGCGCCAGGGCGGGTAGCGAGCAACGTCTCGCCGACCTCGTTCTATATGAAGTAGACGAGGAGTGAGCCACTGCGGAGCGAGCGACGCGAGAGCCGAGTCGAGCAAAGGCAGGTCCACGAGCGAGCGAGTTGCGTGGATTTGATACCACCTGCCTTCCCATGATGAAGCGTCTTGCCACTCGCGATGCGATCCTCGGCCTATGTTCGCTTGTCATTCACACCGAGCCGAGGGTACGCTATGGGTATGCCCGCACACGAGACCTACTGGACGTTGGACATGGTGCGTGCCCTTCCCCAGGACGGGCAGCGTTACGAGGTGCTCGACGGCATTCTCCTCGTGAGCCCGGCTCCGTCGTACCGCCATCAGGTTGCCGTCAGCCTGCTGTACGAGATCCTTGCACCATACACGAGGCACAACGGCATCGGTCGGACGCTCACGTCGCCTGCCGAAATCGAGCTGTCGGACACTCGCCTGGTTCAGCCAGACGTTTTTGTCGTTCCGGCGGAAATCAATGCGAACACGTGGCGGGACATCACCGATCTTCTGCTCGCCGCCGAGGTGATCTCACCGTCGACCGCCCGTTGGGATCGATTCGACAAGAGGACCGCATATCAGGAAAAGAACGTACCCGAGTATTGGGTCGTCGACCTTGATGCGCGCGCGTTCGAACGGTGGCGACCTGGGGACAAACGCCCCGAACTGCTCGACACACGGCTGGTGTGGCACCCGGTTGCTACGCTGCCGCCGCTCATCATCGATCTCGCGAAGTACTTCGCCAACGTCTGTAGCTGAAGGAATCTGGTGTTGGAGCTCACGCTGAGAGGCGGAGACCTTGATATATGAAGACCCGGGAGCGAGCGACTCGCTCAGGTCGTGCTCTTCACGTCAAAATGACGACCGACGTGCCCGATCACGAACCTCGGCTCCATCGGTGCGCGTGACGTGAAATACACCCGCAGGCAGTATTTGGGATCGTAGCTGTTCCCCAGCACGATGTGCTCGTGGCAGTCGAACGTCTGTCCCTGCGCGCGGACCTCGTACTGCTGGCGGTGCCTCTCCGACGTGGTTGGCGAGATGCCGCCCCGGTACTCGATGCCGAGGTCGCGGAAGCCCTCCTTGAGCGACGTGCCTAACGTCCCCTCCTGCCGGCGGCGAGCGACCGTGGCCATGGCGTCCAGGATCACCGCCAGCCGGTCGACATCCTCGTACGGGCTGTCCTCCGCCGACCGAAACGCCGGGTCGAGCATGAGCAGCGCATCCGAGTGCTTCGTCTCCGCCTGGC
>CAMPKM010000058.1 GCA_946887155.1 uncultured Gemmatimonadota bacterium | reverse complement strand
TCAATCGTCAATCGTCAATCGTCAATCGTCAATCGTCAATCGTCAATCGTCAATTGATGGCTTTCGCGACGATCGCCTCGATATCCTGGTCCGCGCCGAGCCCGGTGTACACCACCTTTCCCTTGCTGTCGATCGCAACGATGTACGACGTGGCCGCTACCTCATACGCGTCGGCGGCATATCCCTTCCGGTCGTACACGATGTCATGCGTCATCTTGTAGCGATCGCGGTATGCCTTGATCCGCTCGACGCTCTGGTTCACTGACACCGCCACCGCCACGAACTGCACCTTGCCTTCGTACTTGGCGATCGCGGCATTGATCTTCGGCTCGAGCGCCTTGCAGTTGGTGCACCACGTCGCCCAGAACTGCAGCAGCGTCGGACCCTTCTTCACATAGTCGCCGATGTCGGCGGGCTTGCCGTCGAGCGTTTCGACCACTGCGCCCGGCGCATCACTTCCAACGGCGATCCCGGATTCCTGCGCGCGAACCGGCGCATTCAACAGGACCATTCCGGCAATAACCAGTGCCATCGATCTCATAACAACACCTGTCCCATCTTGATCAGGTAATACTCGGCCACGCCGAGCATGATGAATCCGAAGATCCGCTTCACGCGGAGCATCCAGGCGCCGGCCTTCGGCAGGCCCGCGGCGCTCCCGGAAGATACCCCGACGACCACCAGCAGGGCACACATCCCGAGGGAGAACACGAACAGGTAGATGAACCCCAGAACCGCGCTTTGGGTTCGCGTGACCCAGGTCAACACGGCCGCCATCACGGGAGCGCCGCAGGGAGCCGCGACCAGGCCCGAGACGGATCCCATGGCGAACGCGCCACCATAGTGGCCGCCACCCCCGACACGCGTTGCCCAGGCGAGCGTCGACGCGGGAATCGTGAAGGTGAAGACGTCCAGCATGAACAAGCCCGCGAGCAGCAGCACGTTGGCTTGCAGGAAATACAGCCACGGGTTCGAGCTGATGGTGCCAAAGATCGTTCCCGACATCCCGGCGATCACGCCGAGCAGTGCGTACACGATGGCAACACCGAAGACGTACGAAAGCGTCAGCAGCAGCGGGCGCCAGCGCGACTTCTGCGCGCCGATCGATTCCTGGCCGACCAGTGCGACCGTGATCGGGATCATCGGGTACACGCACGGCGTCAGGCTGGTCAACAGTCCGGCGACGAACAGCAGCGGTAGCGCCGCCATCGGACTGGTGCCGAGTTTGTCTGCGAGACTCGAGAAGTCCACGTTCAGTTCCTGAACTGATACGCCAGCTTGAGGAAGAAGCCATCGACGGCGCGTCGCAGGCCTCGCTGGTCATCGAGCAATGGTCGCTCGAGCGTGTTGCCATATCCGAGGAACGCCACCGTGCCTGGCGATGGTTCGTACGACACGAGCCAGTCGGTGCGGAGGCTGCGGTTATCGGCCGATGCCGAGGGCACGCCATCGACGTAGAGGATGGACTGTGTGCCGGCGGCACGCAGCGCATCGAGGCGATCGTCACGGAGTTCGGTCACGACGCGGAACATCAGGGCGCGCCGCGGTTGCACCTCGAGCTTCAGTCGCGGGATGAGGGTACGGGACACTTCGGAGCCGTCGTGGGCGCGCGTCAGTCGTGACAGTGCGGCCAGCGCCTCGACGCGGATGCCCGGGGTCGGCCGCCAGCCTAACGTGGCGTCGATTCGCTGCGACCGGCCCTCGGTGCCTTCGGCGAAGATCGCCACGGCGCCGCCGGTATAGCCGATCGACGCATCGAGCGTTCGGCGTGATGGCAGGTTCACGGTGACCGTGCCATTCCAGAGGTTGTCCAGCTTCTTCGGCGGAAGATACGGCTCCTGCGTCCCTTCGATCGTCGCCATCGTCACGCCATCGAACAGTTCGGGTTCGAGCGTGAAGAAGTCGCGGTTCATCGTCGCGTTCAGGCGCCACCCGCCGCGCAGCACGAACGTGGCGCGAAGTTCCTCGCCGCCTTCCAGCGGCGCGGTGCGGCCGAAATCGTCGAAGTGCCAGATCCGGTTCGGCCCGCCGAACAGCCAGAGGCTGCGCACGAAATCTGTTTCGCCGCGGCCATAGAACGCGAGCCGGTTGAAGAAGCGAAAGTCGATGTTGTCGGTTCGAGGAACGAAACCGGATTCGGTGCTGAAGTCTTCGCCAAATCCGGTGAGTTGATAGTGGAAGCCCCAGAGCGAACCGGTGCGATCGAGCGCGGCATGGAACATCGGCGACGTTTCGGTCAGACCGGCATTCGTGGTGCGCGACTGTCCGGCCTGCGCTTCGAGGTAATAGAAGTCGGCGAAGACCAGGCGCGTGTCGGCCGCGACGACGGTGTTCGCATGGCCATCGAGACGCCGGTCGGTGAGCGTGATGCCGGCAACGGAGCTGCCGCCGAGGTCGGTGCGCAGTCGGGAGATGTTGAAGAGTGCGTCGCTGCCTGGCCGGTCGTCGAGCGCGGTGAGATGCGCGAGGCCGAACGGGCCGACCTTGCCGGTCAGCTTGGCACCCGCCGCGGGTGCAACGACCTGGCGGGTGTACACCAACTGGTTAGGCGTCGAGAAGAGCTCGATGCCCTCGAGAAAGAAGGGGCGCTTCTCGGGGATGAACAGCGCGAACCGTTCGTTGGCGGTCACCTGTCCGACGTCGCTTTCGACCTGGCTGAAGTCGGGGTTAATGGTCGCATCGAGCGAAACGGCCGGAAAGCCGAGCCGGAGGTTGACGCCGGCCTCGCCGTGCGCGGCGCCCCGGTCGAAGCTGTCACTGACCGGATCGTGTGCCCCGTTCATGACCGTGGTGAAGAACGGCTGCCACTCGGTGACGACGCCGCGTTCGACGTTGGTGATGCCGCGCATCGTCCCGACCTGCGACAGGAAGCTCGCCGACGCCCGGCGGGTGTCGACCCAGGTGTCGGTCGTGTTGGTCGACGGCGTGACCCGGGAGACGTTGATGCCCCACGCCTGGGTCTCGTCGGCCGGAAAGCGAAGGCTCTTGAATGGAATGCGTACCTCGACCACGTAGCCGGAATCGGTCAGCACGCCGCGCGAATCGTAGTGGAAGTCCGGGCTCCAGTCTTCGCCGCCGCCGAACATGCGTCCGGCGGTGCCGCCGCTTTCGCTGCGCACGCCGTCGAGCTGGATGCCGTACGGGTTCACGCCGAAGATGAAGGCGCGACGGCGATCATTGAACGTGTCGAGATAGATGAGGACGCGATCGTCGCTCAGGATGTTGTCGCGATTGGAGACGGTCGCGTTGAGGTTTGCGCCAGGCCGGATACCAGCGATGATGCCGAAGTACAGTGCCTTGGCGGTGTAGAAGACGCGGACTTCGGTCGGTTGCGTGGCCGGCTGGCCGTCCGACGGCTCATACTGAAAGAAGCCGTGCAGTCGCGCGGCACTGGTCCAGGAATCCTCGGCGAGGTTGCCGTCGACCTGTACTTCCTCAGCGGCGCGCGGGATATCGAACGCGGGGGCGCTTCCGCCCTGGACGGCTGGCGCGGCGACGGTCTGTAAAAACAGGAAGGCACTGAAATGCATCCGGGCAATTTACTGCCGGGAAACCCCCAGCACCTGCGGCTCGGTCAGCCCGAAAAGGGGTGGCGTCGCGACCCCGAGCATTCCGAGCATCAGGTAGATCTGCCCGCGGTGGTGCGCTTCGTGTTCGATCATGGCGCGCAGCCACTTCCAGGTGCTGATCGTGGTGCCGGCGGGGGTGACCGACCTGCCGGCCCATTGTTCCGGCGTCAGGGCGCGGAAGAGGGCCATTGACTCCTCGTGCGCGTGGTCGTGGTACGCCAGCACCACGGCCAGTCCATCGGCCAGTTCGCGGCCATGCCCCGGATAGCGGGTCGGGCGTCCATGCACGGTTTCGGCGTACATCCATCGCTCGATGCCGACCAGGTGGCGCATCTGGTCGCCTAACGACCAGCGGCTGTCATCGGGCGCCCATTCGAGGCGGTCAGCCGGAATGAGGGGAATGAGCCGGCGCGTGCGGTTGCGCACCGAGGGCCAGTAGTCGAGGAAGGCGCTGAGATCCATGACGATTGACGATTGACGATTGACGATTGACGATTGACGAACATGCGTGACTGAGTCCTCGACGGCTTCCGCGGTCTGGCTGAAACAGCCATACTCATACATATGAAAACTACGCTCAATATCGACGAGACGTTGCTCGAGGAGGCTCGGCAACTGACCAGGATCGAGGAAAAGACTGCCCTGGTACACGCCGGTCTCAAGGCCCTGATAGCCGCCGCCAGTGCCAGGCGGCTTGCATCACTCGGCGGTTCTGACCCAGTGGCGAAGCCGGGTCCGAGGCGCCGGTCCTCACGCCGAAAATGATCCTGGTCGATACATCCGTCTGGATCGACCATCTTCGCAAGGGACATCGCGGCCTCGTTGCGCTCCTCGAAGCCGGGGAGGTCCTGGTTCACCCCTTTGTGGCGGGAGAACTGGCGTGTGCATCACTCCGGAATCGCGCGGCGTTTCTGGCCTTGCTCGAGGCACTACCGGGGGCGACCGTGGCGACGCACGACGAAGCCATGAGTTTTCTGGGAACACACCGGCTTGCTGCGCGCGGACTCGGGTACGTCGATGTTCACCTGCTCGCCACGGCGCACCTGGACCGCTGCCGCCTGCTGACTCTCGACCGAAGGCTAGCCCGCGAGGCAGCCCGACTGCGCGTAGCGGCATAACGAGAACACAGGGAGTCGCCGAACACGGCGCCGTAAACCATGCAGTACCGATACGCCTACCAGTTCAAGCAACCCATAACCAATACCAGTACGCAGTCCAGGACATTCCGGCCTTGGGTCCGCACCTCACGTGGACGTAGATTTCCGCCCCCGATTCAACCCGCCCTCAGCGCCCATCATGGCCCAGCAATTCATCTACGTAATGAAGGCTCTCACGAAGGTGGTACCACCTTCGCGGGTGATCCTGAACGATATCTGGCTCTCCTTCTATCCTGGCGCAAAGATCGGCGTCCTGGGCGCGAACGGCGCGGGCAAGAGCTCGCTCCTGCGCATCATGGCCGGCATCGACGGTGACTTCAACGGCGAAGCGTGGGCGGCCCAGGGCACGAAGATCGGATACCTCCCGCAGGAGCCGCAGCTCGATCCCTCGCTCGACGTGAAGGGCAACGTCGAACTGGCCGTCAAATCCGACCGGGCCATACTCGATCGCTTCAACGAGATCATGATCGAGTTCGGGAACCAGATGAGCGACAAGCAGATGGAGAAGCTGCTCGACGAGCAGGGCCGGCTGCAGGAAAAGATCGACCATCTCGACCTGTGGAACCTCGACAACAAGATCGAGGTGGCGATGGACGCGCTCCGCTGCCCGCCGCCGGACGCCGACGTGACGACGCTGTCGGGCGGCGAGAAGCGCCGGGTCGCGTTATGCAGGGTGCTGCTCGAGCATCCGGACCTGCTGCTGCTCGATGAACCGACCAACCACCTCGACGCCGAAAGCGTGGCGTGGCTCGAAAAGCACCTGGAGACGTTTCCGGGAACCGTCGTCGCCATCACGCACGACCGGTATTTCCTCGACAACGTGGCGAAGTGGATCCTCGAGCTCGATCGCGGCAGTGGCATCCCGTACGAGGGCAACTACTCGTCGTGGCTGGACCAGAAGCGGACTCGGCTCGCACAGGAAGAGAAGGCGGCCAGCGCCCGGCAGCGGACCCTCGAGCGCGAGCTCGAGTGGGTGCGCATGGCACCGCGCGCTCGTCAGGCCAAGAACAAGGCGCGTATCCAGAAGTACGAGGAAATGGCGAGCGAGCAGCAGTTCGAGACCATCGCGCAGAACGAAATCGTCATCCCGCCGGCACCGCGTCTCGGGAATGACGTCGTGATCGCCGACAAGCTGAAGAAAGGCTTTGGCGATCGTTTGCTGTTCGACAACCTCTCGTTCTCGCTGCCGCGCGGCGGGATCGTGGGGATCATCGGGCCTAACGGCGCCGGCAAGACGACGCTGTTCCGGATGATCAATGGAACCGAGAAGCCCGACGCGGGATCCCTGCGCATTGGCGAAACCGTCGTGATCGCCTACGCGGACCAGAACCGTCTGCTCGACGGGGCGCGCACGGTCTGGGACGAGATCTCGGGTGGACGCGACTCGATCCCGGTTGGGAAAAAGGAGATCAATTCGCGCGCGTACGTCTCCGGATTCGGGTTCCGTGGCGCGGACCAGCAGAAGCTCGTCGCCAACCTGTCAGGCGGTGAGCGAAACCGGCTGCATCTGGCCAAAACGGTCATGACGGGCGGTAACCTGCTGCTCCTCGACGAGCCGACCAACGACCTCGACGTCGAGACGTTGCGCGCGCTGGAAGTGGCGCTGCTCGATTTTGCCGGGTGCGCGGTGATCATTTCGCACGACCGCTGGTTCCTCGACCGCATCGCGACGCACATCCTCGCCTTCGAGGGCGACAGCGAAGTGGTCTGGTACGAAGGCAACTATCAGGGTTACATCGAGGACCTGAAGCGACGGAAGGGATCCGACGCCGACCAGCCGCACCGGATCAAGTATCGGAAACTGGTGCGAGCATAGAGGTCGATCGTGGCGTCAAGACTGTCGGGGCGCGCTGTTTGGCGCGTTCCGGCGTGTGCGGAAAGCGGACCTCTACCAGTGTCAGCGCGCTGATACCTGCTTCCAGCTCGACCCGTCCCACTCCCACGTGTCGTTCAAGTCGTTAGGCCAGCCCTTCCGGCCGCCGAACAACACGATGCGATCGCGGTGGCTGTCGTACGCCAGGTAGCCCATGGCGCGGGCCTCGGGACCGGTGTCGGAGAGCTGGCGCCACGCGGTTCCGTTCCACGCCCAGGTGTCACCCAGCATGCTGCCGCCGCTCATGCCGCCGAACATCACCACCAGGCCGCGTTTCGAGTCGAACGCCGCCCCGGCTGCCGCGCGCGCCGACGGACCAGGGACCGTGAACTGCTTCCAGGTCTGACCGTCGAACTCCCAGGTGTCGTTGAACTGCTGCGGAGGCTGGCCCTGACTGATGTTGCCCATGCCCCCAAAGACGACGAGGCGGTTTCGCGTCGCATCGAAAACCATCACGTGGCCCTGCCGCGCCGCCGGTCCGGTGGCTGGCGATCGATTCCAGGTACTGCCGTCCCATTCCCAGAGTGTGCCATGCGCCGCGCCGCGCCCGCCGGCGCCGCCAAAGGTCACGAACCGGTTTCGTGCCGAGTCAAACACGAACCCGGGCTCGGCAGCGATAATCTCGGGATGCCGGCCTCGTGATACCCAGGTCGTGTTCTCGAGGATCCTGACGTCGCCTAACGAGACACCGCCCGTGGTACCAGGCACGTAGCCGCCAAATGCCACCACCCGCTTGGCGCGCGTGTCGTAGGCAAGTCCGACGCCGGATACACGGGTTCCCGTCTCGCCGAGCGAGGTCCAGCGGGTTCCGTCGAACGCCCAGAGATCGTTGAAGAACTCGCAGCAGTCGCCGTTCGCGTAAGGCGAGCTACCACCCCAAAGCAGGACTCGCTTGCCCGCCTCGTCGTACACGAGGCTGTGGTGGGCACGCCTGGGTGGCGCCGAGTCCTGAGCAACGAGCTGTGTGGCGGCGATCGCGGTCAACGCGAGTTGGCGGGCAAGCATTGTTGTCGTTCCTGGAGGGTCGAGCCCGAAGCTACGCCTCCATCCGGATGTGCCATACCGCGCGGATGTGAAGGGCACATGACGGGTGCCAAGCCGTGCGTCCGCGACTGGTTATCCGCAATACCGTTCAATACGGAAACAGCAAAAACGGCGTCTGACCCCGTTTTCTCAAAACGGCGTCTGACCCCGCTTTCAGGCGAAGGTGTAGCACCAGGCTTCGCCCTCGAGTACGACTTCGCCTTCCGTGCGCCTGACGACGAAACGGATCTGGCAAACGGGCTTGGTCGCGTGGACACTGAGCACTTCCGCGTCGGCAATGATCGTGTCCCCGATGTACACAGGCGCCGTGAACTTCCAGTCCTGGCTGAGGAACACCGTGCCCGGACCGGGCATGTCCATCGCGACGAGCGCGTGCAGGATGCCGGTCGTCAGGCCGCCCTGGGCGACGAGCCTGCCGAATTTCGTGCGAGCCGCAAATGCCTCGTCGAAATGCAGCGGGTTGTAATCGCCAGTCAACTGCGCGTATATGCGCACATGCTCGGCGGTGACGGTCATCGTTCGGGACGCCTTCTGACCCACGACAGGTTTCACGTGCTTGTCTCCCTGAAGACCTTTTCCATGAATACCGTTCCGGCAACCGGACTGAATCGATAGGCGTCGATCGCCACGAAGCCAAGCTGGCGGTACAGCTCCTGCGCCCGCCCCATCTGCGGCAGCGTGTCGAGTCGCATACGCTCATAGCCAAGGCGTCGCGCAAACTCGAGAGCCGCCTCAGCAAGGGACCTGCCAAGCCCGAGCCCGCGCGCGGGGGGGCGGACGTAGAGGCGTTTCATCTCTGCCACTCCGTCCTCCAGTCGCCGCACGCCGACGCACCCGGCGGCATGCGCTCCATTCCAGGCGAGCAACAGCAGGCCCGCCGGCGGCGCATAATCTCCCGGCAGGTCACGGAGCTCCGTGTCGAAGTCCTGGTATCCGAGGTCGACACCTAACGAATCCGCATACTCGCGAAAGAGTACACGGACCAGCTCCACGTCAGCCGCAGACTTCGCGATCGCCAGGTGGACCGACATCCGTCAGGACCTGACCGCGCGCAGTGCATCCGGAGATTCCTGCAGCAATTGCGCCGTGGCCCGGTTCGAGGCGAACAGCGAGGCCACCGGCAACAGCAGCCGGTCGCGCATCAACCGACCCACCGGATTCGTGACCTCGGCCAGCGCACCTAACGACGCAGAGGCGCGGGCGACGCGGCGAACGGCTGGTTGTCGCCGCCGCTGCCAGGCCGCGAGGGCCTCAGGCAGTGATGGCGCACGCGCCAGCTCCTGGTAGAGCACGGAGGCATCGACGAGCGCGCTGTTGGCGCCCTGGCCGAGGTTGGGCGCCATGGCGTGGACTGCATCGCCGATAAGGACCAGTCGACCGTCGAACCAGCGCTGGCAATCGATTTTCACGACCTCGTTCTGCAGAAGTTCATCGAAGGAGGAGAGTCCCGCGAACACGCGCGCCGATGGCGGATAGGCCTGCTTCCAGGTGGAGCGAAAGCCGTCGAGGTCACGTCGCTCGAGTGCTGTCCGGCACTCCGCGGTGCCGCACGACGCGAAGGCGTATGTGCCACCGTCAACGGCGAACGACCCGAACAGCCCGGCGGGGGTCCAGGCTTCGGTCCCGGTCGATACGTCGCCGGGGACGAGCATGCGCACATAGCGAATGCCGCGGCGGATCGTGACGTCGAAGTTCCCGCCATCGCGGACGCGTGAATGGACCCCGTCGGCGCCGACCACCAGGTCGAACTTCATCGACTCACGGCCGTCGAGCGTGACCTGCCCCGTCGTTGTGGCGGCCGTGAGTTCAGTGCCGAAGCGGCAGTGGATGCGGGTTTCCTTCGACACGGCACCGAGCAGCATCGCCTGGAGTGTCGACCGGCGGATCATGACGGCGCGTGGTGACGTACCGCGGGGTGCCAGTAGCGTCCGTCCGCCGGCGTCGACGATCCTGGCCCCAATGACTGGCCTGCCGGCAGCCAGGGCGGGGCCGAGGCCTAACGAGTCGAGCACCGCGATGCCGTTTTCGGCGATCGCGATACCGGCACCGATGGCTGTTGGCTCCGCGATCCGTTCGACCAGCGTGACCTCCGCACCGCCACGGGCGAGGAACAGCGCCGCCGAACATCCAGCGGTGGCTGCGCCAGCGACGATCACGTTCAGCCCGGACAGGTCCATGGCCTAACATGGTTCATGACAAGCATTTCCGCATCTGAAGGCAGAGTTGGCTTGTTCAGCGCAGTGCTCACGCAAATATCGAGAACGGGGAAACAGCGACGGGCTGACGCCGTAGTATTCGTGAGCTGGAAAATCCCCCCAAAAACGCAGGAATCATCGTGTCTGTCCTCTTCGTTCGCACTGCTCGCACCACGGCGTTGATCGCGATGTTCGTTTCGGCTCCCGCGTTCGCCCAGGCGGTCGCTGTGCGCGACCTGCCGAAGCCTTCCCGGGAGATTGAGGATCCGTTTTCGCTCGTGACGACGGCTATCGAGATCAAGCCCGGCCAGGTCCTTGCTCTCGATGGCATCGAGCTGGAGCTGGCGATGGTCGACTTTGCGCAGGGATCGAAGACTGCGATCGGCCGCCAGGGGAGCGGACCTGGCGAATATCGCGTGCCGACGGGGTTGTTCCGGTTGGCGGGCGACACGATCTGGATCCTCGACGCCGCCCAGCAACGCCTCGTCGCGTTCAATCCAGATCTGACGGCGGGAACGTCGATCCCGATGATCATGTTCGATCAGTCGACGATGACGGCAACGAGTGCGCCCTTCTTCACCGATCGCAAGGGACAGGTGTATGCCAGCGCAATGGCGATCCAGGTAGGGCGCGGTGGCGCGGGCGGCACGGACGCGCAGATCTCGCTGCCCGATTCGGTCGGTGTCGTGAAGATCGACCCGCGCGGCAAGGTCCCGCGCGCGGAACTGGCGCGCGTCAGGTTTCCGATCAGTGGAAAGCCGGACATCAAGATGAACGGCACGGCGATGAAGTACACGATGGCCTATCCGGGCCTCGTCGCGTCCGATCCTTGGACCGTCTTTCCTGACGGGCGTATCGCGATCGTGCGCGGAGCGAACTATTCGGTGGAGTTCATTGCGCCGGACGGAAAGAAGAGCGCGCCGACCCGGATCGCCTACAGCCCGATCAGGGTGACGGCCGCGGACCAGAAGGCCGAGATGGACGAAGCGCGCCGCGTGATGCAGGAGCAGGGGAAGGCAGCGCAGAAGATGATGCCGGCCGGCATGACGATGGACTTCGAGCTGCTGCCACCGGCGTCATGGCCGGCGAATTATCCGCCGGTGGCGCCGTTAGGCGCGCTGGCTGGTGCGGACGGCCGGTTGTGGGTGAAGCGCTCGACCCCGATCCGTATCGGGCGGGAGCAGTGGGACGTGATCGACCAGGGCGGGAAGCTGGTCGCCAGCTGGCGCCTGCCGGCGAAGACGACGCTGGTAGCGGTCGGTCAGGGCGTCGTGTACACGACCCGCACCGACGAAGACGACCTCCGATACTTGCAGAGGGTGGAGATTGGGAGGTAGGAGTGGGACCATTGGTTAGTGGTTAGT
>CAMPKM010000057.1 GCA_946887155.1 uncultured Gemmatimonadota bacterium | reverse complement strand
GCGCGGACGAGAGCGACGGGGGAGAGGGCCGCGGTGCCGGTGCCCGTCAGGGCGACCAGCACGACGCGACCGAGGCCGCGCAGCTCCGCCAGGTCGGCCTCGGTCAGGGCGTCGACGACCGGGACGAACGTGGCGCCGGCGTGCTGCTCGCGCACCTGCGCAGGCGTGAGGTGCAGCCGGCGGAAGGGGCCGTACTGCGCGTGGGTCAGCGGCTCCAGCGTCCCGTCGGTCGACACCCGCGCCAGCGGCAGGCCCTCGGGGTCGACGAGCTCGGCCTCCGTCGCACCGTCGGGGAGATCGAGGGTGACCACGCTTCCGGCCTCGTTGAATCGGGTGAGCGGTGCGTAGGCGCCGGAGACCAGGAGCTCCAGGTCGTCGAGCTCGGTCGGCGTCGGGCAGTGCTGGATCACCCGCGCATCCTCTCACTGCGCCGGCTGGGTAGCGTGCCGCCCATGTCGCCTGCTGGTACGCCCGTCGCTGGTCTGCCCGTCGTGGCGGAGATCGTCCGCTCCGGGTTCGTCGAGGGCCACCACTACGGCTCGATCGTGGCGCTGCGCGCCGACGGGACGGTCGACTGGTCGGTGGGCGAGGTGGCGGCGCCGGTGCTGCCGCGCTCCAGCAACAAGCCGATCCAGGCGCTGGCGATGGTCGAGCTCGGTCTGGACCTGCCGCCGGAGCTCATCGCGCTGGCCTGCGCCTCGCACTCGGGGGAGCCGTTCCACATCGAGGGCGTACGCCGCACGCTCGCCTCCGCCGGGCTCGACGAGTCGGCCCTGCAGACCCCGCCGGACTGGCCGCTCGACGACCACGCCCGTGAGGCGGTCATCCGCGCCGGCGGCACCAAGTCGCCGATCCTGATGAACTGCTCCGGCAAGCACGCCGCGATGCTCGCCACCTGCGTGCTCAAGGGGTGGGACACCGCCACCTACCTCGCGCCCGACCACCCGCCCCCCGCCGACCACCACGGAGCCCCCACCCCGACGGCGGCCGCGTCCTCGCCCACCGAGATGGCGGAGATGTTCCGCACCTTGCAGCGGCTCGGTGGAGGCGAAGAGGGACGCGTCCCGGAGTGGCTCTCGACGCACCCTGATCCGGGAAATCGCGTGCAGAAAACGCTCGACCGGGTGGCGGCGACCTCCCTGCCGGCCAACATGAAGGTGGAGCGCGATGCGTTCCTGCAGCGAACGGCTGGCCTGATCTTTGGCGATAACCCGCGCGAGGGATTTTTCCGTCAGAACCAGTTCCTGCATCCCGACCTGCGATTCCAGTTCGACTTCCCGTCCGGCTTCAAGACGCAGAACCAGAAGACCGGAGTGGCCGGCATCAGTCCGCAGCAGGATGCGATCATCGCGCTTTCGCTGGCGGAAGGGGCGCCGAACCAGGCGTTGTCGCAGTTCCTCGGCCAGCAGGGGATCCAGAGCGGGGGTGCGTCTTCAGGTGCGATCAACGGACTGACGGCCGCCAGCGCGACCTTCTCCGCACAGACCGAGGAAGGGGTCCTGGCCGGGAACGTCGCCTTCATCTCGCACGACAACCGCACGTTCCGCTTGCTCGCATACACGCCGCAGCAGCAGTACAACGCCTATCGCGGCGCCTTTCAGCAGTCGGTGGGCTCCTTCCGGCGCCTGACCGATGCGAGCGCGCTGAATGCCCAGCCGGTGCGCGTGCAGCTGGTTCGCATTCCGAGGTCCATGACCATTACCGAGTTCCACCAGGCGTACCCTTCGGCCATCCCCGTCGCGGAAGTCGCCCTGATCAACGGTGTCGAAACCAATACCACCATGCCATCCGGGACGCTGGTCAAGCGTGTCCAATAGGCGATGACGGTTTCGCTGGACTTCCTGCGCAATGGAAGTCAGAATGCTGGCGAGCCGGACGAGAAGTCGTCCGGCTCGTTCGCGTGTGGACGCGGGGTGGTTGGGACCGTCCTGCATTCGATGATCAGGATTGCGTGACGGCCGCATCGCCGACGCCGTCACCCGTGCCACCCTGGGTGGGTATCGCGGAATCTTGTCGGCGGGAGGGAGCTGCCGATGCGGATGGTGAAACAACTGCCGGGGATGATCGCCGCCGTTGCCGTGCTGGCGACATCGAGTCTGGAGGCTGGTGCCCAGGGTGGCATCGCCGTGGGGTACAGCGATGTCGCCGGTGTGGTGGGGCTGGGTGGCATTGGAGAAGCGAGCATCGCCCTTGGAGGGCGGTACGAGAAGATCATCAAGCCCCTGCCGGACATGGGAGACGGCCTGTTAGGCATCCGGGCCGGCGTCGACTGGTACACGTTCTCGGTGCTTGGCTATAGCTGGTCGTACATTCCGGTGAGCGCCAGCGCCAACTACCACTTCAAGATGGAGAACAAGAAGTTCGACCCGTTCGTCGGGGCCGGCCTTGGCTTCTACATCGTCAGCGAGCCATCCGGTTACAGCGGCCCGGGCTTCAACTCCGGGCTGTACTTCATCGGGGTGGTCGGCATGCGCTACTTCCTCAGCGACAACATGGCGTTCTACGCCGACGCTGGCGCAGGGGCAGGTTCGCTGCATGTCGGGTTGTCGTGGAAGCTCGGCGGAAATTAGGCAGAGGGCGGATGGCTGATGGCAAAGAGCGGGGAGCGCAATGCTCCTCGCTCTCTGCTTTCTGTGGTTGATCACTCGTCGGATCATGCCTCGGTGGGCAGATTGACTGGATGGGGGACGACCAGGAGCGAGGCGTACGCAGCGCGCAGGCGGGATTTCTCGTCAACGCGGCGCTGGCGATCACCAAGGTGGTGTCGGGTGTGATCGGCAATTCGTACGCGCTGATTGCCGACGGTATCGAGTCCACGGCCGACCTGCTGTCGTCGACGATTGTCTGGAGCGGGCTCCGCATCGCGTCGCGTGATCCGGACGCGGATTACCCGTTCGGGTACGGCAAGGCGGAATCGCTCGCCGCGGCCAGTGTTTCGCTCATGCTCATCGGGGCGGCGATCGGGATCGCGATTCTCGCGATTCGTGAAATCGTGACGCCGCACCATGCGCCGGCTCCGTTCACGCTCGTCGTGCTGGTCGTCGTGGTGCTGGTGAAGGAGCTGCTGTATCGGCGGGTACAGGCGGTCGGTCACGCGGTGGACAGTGACGCGCTGCGCGCGGACGCCTGGCATCATCGCAGCGACGCGATCACGTCGCTGGCGGCTTTCATCGGTATTTCGATCGCCTTGCTCGGCGGCGAGGGATGGGAACCGGCCGACGATTGGGCAGCGCTGGTGGCCGCGGTCGTCATCCTCTGGAACGGGCAGCGTCTCCTGCGTCCGGCCATCGCCGGGCTGATGGACCGGAGCGCGCCGCCACCGCTGCTCTCACGCGTGCACGACATCGCGGCATCGGTTCCCCGCGTGCTGGCCGTCGAGAAAGTGATCGTCCGGCGGGCCGGTCCCGCCTATTTCGCCGACCTGCATGTGGAAGCGGACCGCAACATGCCGCTGCACGAGGCGCATGCTGTCGGCCACGCGGTGAAGGCGGCGATCATGGACCAACTGCCTAACGTCCGTGGCGTCCTGGTGCACATGGAGCCGTTCGAGACGTAGAGGTTTGGGCCTAACGCGCCGATGTAGCGGACAGTTCGTTTTCGGCCAGCGTCGTCGCCCTGAGTCAGTTCCGCCTCATGGCAGTTTGCGCCCCAAGGCAGGTCGCGCCTTCTGGCAGTTGGCGCCTTCTGGCAGTTCGCGCCTCATGGCAGTCTGCGCCTCATGGCAGTCTGCGCCCTCTGGCAGTTCGCGCCCTCTGGCAGTTCGCGCCCTCTGGCAGTCAGCGCTCCCCTAAGGCTTCCTCCGGTTCGGCTGACTCGCCCGGTACTTCGACCAGATCACGATCGTGGCGCAGTTCGCCGAATTGGCATTCGTGAACTCGATCGGAACGGTTGACCCGTTGTACACCTCGATCGCCGCGATGTCGTACGGCGGAATCATCCGGTCCACGTCTCCCGGAAACACCGCCTCAAAGGGATTTCCGTCGAGCCAGAACCTCACGCAGTTGCCGCCCAGCGAGTTCCCGCGCGAGCTTTGCACGGCATAGTCGTAGGGACTCACCGGGACGACTCGCAGTGTCGGCACGGTGCGGAACACGTCGGTCAGGAGGTTCGGCCCACGTGCCATGATCTCCTTCGCGTCCATGAACGTGCCCGACATGCCTCGCTTGCGCGCCGTGAAGCCGATGTTTTCCAGGCCCATGTCGCTCTCGGCCGTCACGACCACTGGCTCCAGCAACTGTACGGGCGTGTTCATCGTGATCGTGGTGGTCGCGGCTTCGCGAGTCGACAGGTCCACCGGTTGGCTGACGGGCGCAAACCCCATCTGGCGTGCGACCACCGACTGTGTGCCCGACGGCAGCTCGGTGAGCGTGAAACCGCCTTCCGCATTGGTCAGCGCGCGACTGGTCGTTCCCTCGACCTCGACCCGCGCGTTAGGTATCGGGATGCCGTTCGCGTTCACCACCTTCCCGCGCAGCACCGCCGAGCCTTTCTGGTAGTTCACCGCCGAAAACCGCTGCTCGCCGACGCTGCGGCCGGGGATCACACCCGTCGCGCTGTCGACCTGCGCCTGGGCCACGGTGTTGGCGTTGCCGATTCGCAGCCCTTGAATCACCAGCGGTTGTCCGATGAACGTGATCTTGACCTCGGCGGTCGTGATCCCGCTCTTTTCGGCCTGCAGCGTGCCTTCGACTTCACTGGGTACGCCGCAGATCCGGAAAACGCCGTCGGCATTTGCGCTCGCACCGCGCACCTTGGGTATGCGCTTCAGGCCCGCCGCCAGCGAAAGTTCTGACCAGGCAAACGACACACGCGCACCGGACACCGGCTGATCCGTGTCGGCATCGAGCAGGCGCCCCACGATGGCCGAGGGACCGAGGCGTCGGGTCGCCGCGTTACAGGACAGGCCAACGAGCGTTTCGGCCGAAGGGAGTGCCATCTCGAGGATCTTCCGTTCCCCCGCGACGACCTCGAACGAATCCGTCATCATCGTTATGCCGAGCGAGTCGAGCAGCTCGTGTGCGACATGAACGCGATGCATGCCCGGCTTCAGGGAGTCGATCGTGAACAGGCCCCGTTCATTCGTCGAACCGAGGCGCGGCGAACCAACGACGAACACGGTCGCACCAGCCAATGGCATGCTGTGGACGCTGTCGAACACGGTGCCGAGAATCAGGCCCATGGCAGGCCGGGTCGTGTCCTGTGCCGCGGCCGTTGTCGGCGCCGCGGGTGGTGTGCTCTGGGCCTGGACGGGCATGGCCATCAGCAATCCGGCGAGACCGGACAGCCCAGCTCCCGTTGCAAGGATTCGGTTCAAGCGAGTCATCATCAGTTACTGCCTCACGGTACCGCGCCGGCTTGCGGGGACGGTTTTCCCATCCCGACGACCATCAACTGAGACCCTCGGGGGCGGCGCACTCGTTTACCAGCGAAAAATGGCCGCCCGAAGGCCATGTGGGAAAGTGACAATTCACCCGGATCGTGATACACCGACGCGAAAAACGACATCGACGGTGCGCCAACTCCCCACACGCTAGTTGCCGCCGCCGTCTCGATTTACGACAGTAATCGATCGTTCTACCCGGACCTCGTTTCCCGGGCCCGCGTTCAGCTCGAGCTGCAGCAGATAGCGGCCCGGCGTGAGGGTGGCCAGGTCGACCTCCACCGCACGTGCAGTCACCGGTGACCCACGGGCGGAAATGTCCTGAATCCCGACGGACACCGGCTGCGCCTCGCGGATGCGGCGTAGTGCTCGCAAGCCGCGCGCCAGCCAGCCGCCTGACGAACTGGCCGGCGCCACGGTGATGTTCACGTCGATGACTTCGCCGGTGGGGTTGGTGTTGTAGGCCTCCCAGAAGATCCCGACGCGGGAGCCTTCCACGATGCGCTCCGAAGTTCGCATGTGCGGCAGTACGTCTTCGGCGCTTGTCGGCATGCCGTCGTACGGCTCGAACAGCACGATGTCGGAAACCTGGATGCGCGATTGCGGGGCGTCGCTGCGACGGACGCCATAACGGGCGCGGGCCAGTGTCTGGCGCGCCGGCGCGGCCACCTCGACGCTCATCAGCATCGAGCCCCACGCCGACCTGGCCTGCAACGCCCCTCGCCGCCGCAGCGGCTCGCCGCGCACGACCACGGCATCGCGTTCGCTCCCCCGGGTCAGGACCAGCGCCGACGACAACTTCCCGGCATCGGCGGCGGCGCCGAGCTCGGTGTCTCCAGCCACCGACCAGGCCACGACCACCAGCGCCGAATCGCCGCGACGAAAGAGCGCGGACTGGTGTTCGAGCGGGAGCAGCCGCTTCGCGTACACCGGTGCATAACGAGCACGCACGGGCGGGATCCCCTTGCTGCGCCAACCCGCCGAGTCGCTGGAAGCCGGATTGTCGAGGACCCCGCGCGCCGGGAGGAACGGATGCGCCGGCGTGCGTTCGTGGCCGACGAGACTCGGCTCACTCCCGAACGGCGTAACCCCGGGGCTCTTCGTCCAGGCGATCGGCCAGCCGTAACGCAGGGTCAGCTCGCGTTCATCCTGGTCGAAGCCCATCGCGTACGCCGACGGCGCGTCCTCGACGAAATTCGCCATCATCAGGCGGGAGTAGTATTCGGTCCGCGCGTCGTTGCCGCGCCCGGACAGCATCGGCCGCGAGAGCCACCAGATTCGCTGCTCGAGCGGCAGGCGGTCCGTGCAATCGTGCTCGCGATACGCGCGAAGCTGGTCATCGGCCAGCAACAGTTTCAGGTCACGCCACGCACAGCGTTCGCCGTCGCTCATGAGCCGCAACGCCCCCTCGTACGCGCTGTCGGCTTCCTCGAAACGACCGGCGACGTGGAACGCGAATCCTCGCAACGCGCCACACCACCACTCGCGCGACGTACAGGCCTGAGCGGCGTGAATGGCCTCGTCGTACCGACCCGCCTCGGTCAGGTACCGGACGCGCTGGCCCGAGACCCATCGGTCGTTCGGGTACACGCGGCCGACGGAGTCGATTTGCTCGATGAGGCGATCCCGCGCCTCCGTGATGCGTTCCGACTCGTTTGGCGGAGACGGACCGTCCTCCTCGTACCAGTAGCAGAAACGGCCGACCTGCTCGTCGCACCGGTCGGGTCCCGAGCGCACGGCGAATGCCGGCGCGTTCCGGCGGCGGAACGTCTCGAATCCTTCCTGGGCCGCGCGCAGGGTCTCGATCGACGTGGTGACGGCTGGTGGGGTCACCGGCCGCACCTCCAGCACCTGTGCGAGCGCCGGTCCGGCGGCAACCATCGTGGCGAACAGAACCGTCAATCGAATGACCATCGTCGCGTGTACCCTCCTCGGCGCGGAAATGTGGCAGGTGTCGCGCCGATGAATGATGCCTTGAGAACGAGGCTGACGCGCGTGTAGCGTCCGTGCACCGTGAAGATCGTTTCGCTCTGTCCCTCTCTCACCGAGCTCGTTTTCGACCTCGGCGCCGGGGACGCGCTCGTGGGTCGGACGAAATTCTGCGTGCATCCGGCCGATCGGGTCGACGCGGTGGAAAAGGTGGGTGGGACGAAGAACCCGAAGGTCGAGCGCATCATCGAGCTGGCGCCCGACATCGTGCTGATGAACGAGGAGGAAAACCGGGCCGACGATGCCCGTGCGCTCAGCGACGCCGGGCTCCGCGTCCATTCCTCGATGCCCCGCACCGCGGCCGACACCGCGGCCATGGTCCGCTCGATAGGCATGGCCCTGCACCGCCAGCGTGAAGCGGAGCCGATCGCCTCGGACATCGAGCGCCGGGCCGATCGGGTCCATCGCGATGCCGCGAAGTATCCTCCGGTTCGTTATGCATGCCTCATCTGGCGCGAGCCGCTGATGACCGTGAACGACGACACGTTCATCGCGGGGCTGCTCGCGCTGCCCGGCGGGCAGAACGTGTTCGCTTCCAGGGCGGATCGATACCCGTCCATTACGCCTGACGAGTTGCGCGCCGCGGATCCGCTGCGGGTGCTGCTGCCCAACGAGCCGTTTCCGTTCCAGGACAAGCACATCGATGAACTGGCGGCGCTGAGCCGGCTGCCGCGGGATCGTTTCCGGTTGGCGGATGGCGAACTGCTGTCGTGGCACGGCTCACGGACACCGCGAGGGATCGACTACGCAGAGTCGTTGCTTCGGCGCTGACGGTTCAGGGTTCAGGGTCCAGGACCGGCCAGTCTGTCTGTTTCCGGACGCAGCACCATGGAGACGGGCATGCGCCTCAGAAACGCGGTGATGATCGGTGTCGCAGTACTGGCCACGGCCTGCAACCTTTTCGACGGACCGGCCGGGCAGGGGGACCTGGTGGCGCTGGCCGCGGCCAAGTCACGCTGGGATGCGAGGCCGTTCGCGGACTACAGCTATGAGATCCGCACGTTCTGCTTCTGTCCTCCGGAACTGGCACAGTGGACTCGCGTGTCGGTGCGCGAGGGGGTCGTCGTCGAGGTGGTGCAGGTAGAACCGCACCCCGATTTTCCCATCACGATCAACGCCTGGCAGCCCATGGATTCGTTGTTCAGCCGGTTGTTCCGGGCGATGAGCGAATCCGGTTTCGGTTCTCACTATGCCGAGATCGACGTCGAGTACGACCGTGAACTCGGTTACCCGCGCAGCATGGCATTCCAGACAAAGCCGAACATTTCGGACGGCGGTTCGTCCACCGAGGTCCGGAGCGTCGTGCCCCTGAATTGAGTCAGCCCGACTCCTTGTTCCAGCGGAAGAAGATGACGGAGATGCCGGTGAACGCGATCACGGCGCCGCCGATGCTCATCATGACGCCGGCGAGCTGGTGATCATCGTGCGCGGAGATGCCCGAGATCGGCGGCGCGAGCTCGAAGACGCCGTTATACGGCGTCTGGGAATAGGCCAGGAATCCAGCGAGGCCGAACATGATCGGGCTGAACATCAGGCCCACGATCAGGTAACCCATCTTCACCGGGTAGGTGAATCGCGGTTGGGCCGGCACCGGAAGGATGACGGGCCACCAGAACAGGATGCCGGCACCGATCCAGAGGATGTCGATGAGCATGGAGCCGGGCTGCGTCGCCATCAGCACGTCGACCAGCGGCGGCAGGTGGGTGACCAGCACGATCACCGAGAACAGCGCGAACGCCGGTAAGGGCGCGACGACGCGCCTGACGAGTGACATGAAGCGCCCGGGCCGGTCGAGAAGTGCCAGCGCCTCGGGCGAGGGCCCCAGCAGCAGCATCGGCGGCGCGATCAGCGCCATCATCAGGAACTGCAGCATGTGGACGCTGGCAAGGTGTCCGGCGCCTAACGCGCCGATCGGCCAGTCGAGCGACAGCCAGAGCACGATCAAGCCGCCGAGGAACACCGGGTGCATCGGCCGGATGTGTTTCGATGCCGCGCGGGCGCCGGCCCTGTTCCAGGCCCACATGCCGGCGGCGAGGAGCACGACGAACAGCCAGATGCCGGGATAGGCGCGCCATTCCCAGGTCCACGGCTGGCCGGTGGCGCTGCACCAGAAGCTCATTGGATGGGAGACCCGAGACGTGAGAGGCGAGCTGACCGGCTCACTTCTTCACACCGTCACCTGGATCGAGGGCCTTCTCGAGTTCTGCGTAGGGAACGACAGGCGCCCGGACCTGCGCGGCGCCGGCCCTGGCAAGCGAGAGATAGAGCGTGACCGTGTCGCCGGCCACGAATTTCCTGCGGAGCTGGAGCAGCATCATGTGCATGCCGCCGGGCTGCAGCTTGACCTCGGCCCCGGCGGGAATGACCAGTTCCTTCATCGCCATCATGTGGCGCATCTCGCCTTCCCCCATGGTTTCGTGCACTTCACCGCGAACGGCGAGATCGGATGCGATGGCGACGAGCGTGTCCGCCTCCTGCGTGTTGTTCCTGAACGTGATGTACACCGCCGCTTCGTCCGTGCCGGTTGGTTCGGCGACGACCGCCTTCGAGATGACCATCGCGTTGGTCTCGTCGACGGCGCCGGGTTCGGGCTCCTTGTTGAGCGATCCGGCATTTGCCTGCGCCGCCAGGGTCTGGCGAATGGAAGCGCCGCTTGCATCGCCGGCCAGCCGGGGAAGGTCGTTGGCCCAGTCTTCCTGGCGTATTCCGAACGGGTAGACGAGATAGGCCAGGCCATCACGAGCGAACGCGAAGACCTGGGCCGCGTGTTCCACGTAGTAGTTCGTCGAGTCGGCGTCCGGGTACTGGCGGGCGGCATCAGCCAGGCCTAACGACGCCTGCGCCCGGGCGATTTCGTCCTTCGTGCCGGTCAGTCCGACAAATGTCGGGTCGAAATTCGCCAGCCATTCGCGCAGCCGCTCGGGCGTGTCGCGTTCCGGATCGGTCGTCACGAAAACCGTCGTGATCCGGGCGCGGTCCTCGGCCGGCATCCGTCCCAGCACGGCCGCGATATTCGCCATGTGGAGGGGACAGACGTCCGGGCAGTGCGTGTAGCCGAAGAAGAGCAGCGCGACCTTGTCCCTGGTTGCTTCGGCAAAGTGGTACGGCTGTCCGTTGAAATCCGTCAGGACGATGGGCGGCTTCGGGATGGGGGTGGCCACGGCGACGCCACGGAACCCGGCCGCGCTGCCGGAACCGTCGGACGAGCAGGCTGAGACGAAAACAGCGCAAAGCGCAACAAGCAGAGCGCGAAGGCAAACACGCATGAGAATTCGGCGGCCGCGTAAAAAGGGATCCTGAAAGATAGACGAAAGGCGGAGGCGGAGGCGGATAGCGGTAGGCGGATAGATATTCCGCGTTTCGCTTCCGCTCTGCCCTTCGTCTTCGGCTCTCTATTGCCGAGGCAGATAGCGCTTGGGGAACTTTGCGAGCACGGTATACGCGGGATCGACGATGTTGGCGACCGTGTTTTCAGCCAGTTGTCCGAGTAACGCGTAGGCATCCAGCTTGCCGAAGCCATACTCCTGCAGCCACTCGATCAACTCGACGTGCGCGATGCGGAATGCATCGATCAGCGGGCGGGCGCTCCCCGCGACCATGATGTGCGTCGAGTCTTCGAGCCGCGGCCAGTCGATGCGCTTTCCCTTCACCAGGTCGACGTGGAGGATAACCGACATCGACGTCTCGAGTCCCGTTCCCGCGACTTCGCCCTCGCCTTGCCGGGCGTGGCCGCCGCCCAGAACACGGGCCTGACCGCCAATTTCGGCGAAATCCGCCTCAACGCCGGCTTCACGCCGGATCCCTATAGGGTCAACCTGACCGCGGGCGGCTCGATCGACGCCTATACGG